>JAFGKP010000018.1 GCA_016928455.1 Methanomicrobia archaeon | reverse complement strand
GATCTGTTCATCGAGACGATCGTGCAAACACCACGAAACCTCACGAAGAAGCAGAAGGAGTTGTTACACGAGGCCCTGGTCGGTGCGTGATTGACGTTGCGTTGTCGGTTTTTTTATAGTGTGCAATTCAGAGCTTTATTTACATGGAGGAAGGAAGAGGAGGAACCGCAAGCGTGGTAGACGCGGATTGGGAGCCAAAGATCCTGGCATTTTGCTGTAACTGGTGCTCGTACGCCGGGGCAGATGCTGCGGGCTTAGAACGGCGGCAGATACCTGCGACGGTACGTGTCATTCGCGTAATGTGCTCTGGCCGGATCGATCCTGCATTTGTCCTGATGGGCTTCCTGGAGGGCGCGGACGCCGTTCTGGTTACCGGCTGTCATATCGGTGATTGCCATTATGTGGATGCGAACTACAAAACACGGAATCGCTACGAGTTCCTGAAGGTGCTGGTGAAGGAGCTCGGATTGGATCCTGAGCGGCTGCAGCTGCGCTGGATTTCCGCCTCTGAGGGGCCGATCTTTGCCGATATGGTCAGGGAGGTAACGGAGAAGGTAAAGAAGCTCGGCCCGAGCCCCTTCCGGAGCGTGTGGAAGTCATAGATAGTTACGGTATGATGGAACCAAGATACTACCTCGCCTGGGCGACGGATGAAGCGATACGAGCACGAGGAGCGAACGGCGGCTTTGTCACTGCGCTCCTCGTTAGCGCTTTAGAAACACAGTTTATCGATCTTGCGCTCGTTGTGAAGAAGAAGAGTGTGTATGAGGGCGTACCGGTCTTGACGAACGATCCTGAGCAGGTGAAAGAGAGTGCCGGATCGTTGCACGGTGTGCCCTGGAACCTCGCGAAACTGCTGCTCGAGTGCGCGCCCGATAAGCGCGTCGGGGTGCCGACGAAGCCCTGTGACGCACGGGGGATTATCGAGCTGGCGAAACGGCGGCAAATCGCACTCGATAACGTCTTCCTGATCGGACTCAACTGCGGGGGAACAGTACATCCGCTGCGCATGCGGGAGCTAGCGGCGGAACTCTACGGCCTCGATCCTGATACCGTGCAGAAGGAGGAGATAACGGCCGGTAAGCTCATTCTCCGCTACGAGGGTGAGGGTGGTGCGACCCAGGAGAAAGGGCTCAAGATTGATGAGCTGGAGCAGGAAGGGCGCGGTAGGCGAGACGCATGCAAGTCGTGCACAACGAAGCTACCGGTAATGGCTGATCTCGCGTGTGGGAACTGGGGCGTACCGAAAGGCGAGCAGAAGACGTTTGTGGAAGTATTGACCGATAAGGGCGCTGCGATACTGGAAAACGCACTCAACAAGGGTGCGATCACGGTCGAAGACGCTACAGAGCAGAGCATTGCGGTAAGGGCGAAGATCGAGCGTGCGATGCAGGCGCTTGCCGCGCGCTGGAAGGATGAGCTGGACGTGCTCACGGATAACTCGCCATCAGAGCGGCTCGCGTTTTACACTGAGCAATTGCAGCGCTGTATCCATTGTGGTGCGTGCAAAGCGGTCTGCCCCGTCTGCGCCTGTGACGAGGACGCGAAATGTCTGGACTTGCATGACGAGCAGGACGCGTACGCGATCTCGCTCTACAATCTGCTACGGATTCTGCATCTGATGGACTCATGCATACACTGCGGGCAGTGCGAGGAGGTCTGCCCCGTGGACATTCCGCTCACGCTTATCCAGCGGCGGTTCTCTGAACGGATGCAAGCGCATCTGGACTATGAGCCGGGCATGGACGTCACGGAGACGCCGCCGTACCAGGAAACCAAGCTGCGCTGGTCTGCGGATGCGAAGACGTCGGAGTCCGAGGGAGCATAAAATGAGGACGATCACCACGAACTGTCCGGGCTGCTGTATCGCCTGCGGATTGTACCTGCTGGAATTCAGCACACCGGAGCTGCCAGCAGGTGAGCTCAAACTGAGCCTCGCGCATCGCAAGCTCGCACCGATGAACGAAGGTAAGCTCTGCAAGTTCGGGATGCACCTGCCCGCCTTTTATGCCCGCGAGCCGCTGCCGACCCTTGTGGATGGCCAGGAGACCACGCAGGACGAAGCGATACGGGAGGCGAAAGCTCGACTGGAGCGTCTCAAGCCCGACGAAATCGCGTTTGTTGCCATTCCGAGCGCAGTCACGAACGAGGAGCTCTTATCTTTCGTCTCAGGAGCGACTGCATGTGGCAGTACAAACCGCTGTTTCGGCTTTGAGCAGTTCCTCAACGCGATTCCGGAAGACGCACGGTCGGCGCTCACAAACGGCTTACCGTTTTTCGAGATCGAAGCCGCCTCGAAGATCGTGCTCTTTTTGCTCGATCCGTACGTGCACTATCCGCTGCTCGCACGCCGGATTTTAAAAGCGCGGCAACGTGGAGCGCAGGTGATCGATATCGCGTTCGCGCATAACAGGCGCGGGATTGCGAATGAGACCGTGCTCATCGATCCTTTAGACCCGGGGAGCATACAGAAGCTTCGAGACACCGTGGCAAACTCGTTGATCATTAGCGAGGTGACGCCATATACTAGCCTTGTGGTTATTTCACTGGTGCTGAGGCTTGCAGCGGAGACGGCCTCGCAGCTCTTCCTGCTGAAGCCGTTTGCGAACTCGACAGGTGCTCTCCTGCTCGACAGCAGCGGCGCAGAACAGAGGAGAGATCTGTTCGAGATCCTTGACCGCATCGAGAACGGAAGTATCAAGGGCTTGTACCTGCTCGAGACCGATCTCTCAGCCGTTGTATTTCATGCCGCTGCGGTAAAGCAAACGCTTTCACAACTGGATGTGCTGATTGAGCAGAACGCGTTTCGAACACCGCAGTCTGAGCTCGCGCACGTGACGCTGCAATCAGAACCGTTTTACCGGAAGCGGGGTACGATACTCACGATAGAGGGGCGACTGCTCGAATTAGGCGGCGAATCGACGAACGGACTTCGTATCCTGGAGCAGCTCGGCAGCAATCGGGCGTTCGCAGAGGTGCATGCCGAGGTGAAACATGCATTGGGATTAGGTACTGCGGAGCCAACAGAGTTTGAGATCGTCGCTCCCCGCGTTGAAGCTGTGGTAAACGTCGCACCGTTACCGCACCGGGAACCTGAAAAACCAGAAGCACTGGGTGATGAGCACTACGTGCTGTGGTACAAGACGAATCCATTCTTCTGGGCAGGTATACGTGATAAAGGCTTTGTGGAACTCAGTCCGACAGCGCTGCAGGCGCTGGGCTTGTTTGTCGGTGATGCGCTCATCGTAGGTGACGCGGCAGAGAAAACGGGATTCAAGGTCGCAGCGGTGCCGGAAAAACTGATCGTTTCTGAAGATCCGCTGGTGGTGCATGAACACGTGCCCTGGCGCGAGCTACGGGAGAGCGGGACCGTAAGGAAGGTAATAGTGAAGCGAGCGTAACTAACGGAGGTAACGGAGGACGGCCCGCACAGTACCCCCGTATAACCGGTGGACTTACGGCTGCTACGAGCGCACCTTTATAATCGAACAAGCAGAATGGAAAAGGTGGTGAACCAACTATGACGAAATACGAATGCTTGATTTGCGGGTATATCTATGATCCTGAGAAGGGGGATCCGAGCAGCGACATAGAGCCGGGAACGGCCTTTGAAGACCTGCCCGATGACTGGATCTGCCCCGATTGTGGCGCGGGTAAGGAAGATTTCAAGCCCCTCGAGGAATGAATGAGCTGAACCAGCTCGAAATGGGACAGGTAATAAATTTTTATTCCGATCAGCAGAGAATCGTGGGGAACCTGCATCTGCCGTACCGTAACGCACCCTGCGTCCTCACCTTGCACGGCCTGGAGAGCAGCAAAGATAGTGGCAAATGGCCTCAATTCGCGGCACGTCTTTTTCGCGAAGGATTCGCCTGTCTCCGTTTCAATTTCCGAGGCTGTGGCAGTGGCGCAGAGCGGAGTGATGGCGCATTTGAAGATACGAGCCTGACCGGCAGGATCGCGGATTACCGGAGTGCGCTTCAGTTCCTGACAGACTCAGGAGCGGTGGATATGGCGCGCCTTGGCGTTATCGGATCCAGTTTCGGTGGCATGGTCGCGATCGCAGCCCGCGATTCGCGCATCAAGGCCATGATCTGTCTCGCAACGCCGTATACGTTACCGCAGCTCACAACGGCAGTAGCAGGAGGGGAGCACGAACAGTTGCCATCAGGGAGACGACTCCGCAACGGATTCTACAGCGATCTTCAACGCTATCCGCTGTTAGAAGCGGTAAAAAGCACGCCGCCGTTGCTCATACTCCACGGCGCTCTGGACGAGCTGGTGCCAGCCGAGCAAGCGCTGAGACTCTACGCGGCTGCACCGGAACCCAAAAGACTGGAGATCATCGAGGACGCCGATCACGTCTTTTCCCGTCCCGAGCATCTGACACGAGTGATTGATCTGAGTGTGGACTGGTTGAAGAACTATCTCAGTTGATCGTTCAGTTCCGTTTCACTCTGCTGGATTCTCGCTCCAATCTGAATGAAGAGCTACGGTAATTCTTGCGGACTAACCGGCACTAATTTGACCTTCTTTGCGTCTTCCAGATCGCGGCTGTAGAGGTGTAACGAATCACTGTAGTCGATGATCCGAACAATCGAGCATTTGTTTGGCTTTATGACTTCACGATTGAGCATCTCAATGAGGCAGATGATGTTCGATTGCCAGGCCGTGAAGAGATCCCGTGAACGCCAGGTAAGATGGACGTCCACCGTGCGTTCTGGCACGTACCGGATCTGTATCCGCTGCAAGCAGGGCGGGGAGCTGCTCTGGATATCTGAGGGCACATACCAGGTGATCGCCTGGGCTCTGTTCGACGTGATATGCTCCTTCACCTGCTCAGCTAATGCATCCTGTAGTAGCGCCAGTTGATCCGTACTACCCGCGTCCGCGAGCGGCACATATCGCGCCAACCGCGCGAAATAGAGATAGCTGAACCGCTCCTTTTCGGGCTTCGCGCGGTATTCTTCTAGGAATGGGCGGGTGAACTCCCTGCAATAATCCTCGATGCGCCTGAAGGGATAGTGCGGATGTAATTCGTGTGCCTCGATCTGCTTAATCGCGTTACCAATCAAGCTAATCAGCATACAGGAATCACGTATCGGTTTCCGCTCATTGCCGCCGCCGATCACCAGCTCAGCCCCCTCACGGAGCACCGTATGGATCGCCTTCGCCCAGGCATTATGGAAGTTCCGTTCCTCGAAGTGATGGACACAGAGTTTCATCTGGCTCGCGTTCACACATACATTAAAGGTACACTGCGCGGTATTAAGGATTCCACCCGGTGAGAACGCGTCCCTGCCAGCCAGTACGTGGCCACGTTGCTGCTCAATGCGGGCGAGTGGGCGGGCTCGGGCTTCGCTTACTTACCCATCATTGAGCTTTTTTATTTATTAGAGGATTTTGAAAAACCATACCAATCTTATCCGCAAATCTTAAATATATGGGGTTCATATATTCATAAAAATGAAAACTTTTGT
>JAFGKP010000017.1 GCA_016928455.1 Methanomicrobia archaeon | reverse complement strand
ACAAAAGTTTTCATTTTTATGAATATATGAACCCCATATATTTAAGATTTGCGGATAAGATTGGTATGGTTTTTCAAAATCCTCTATCATTAAATTGTATTCGCGTCTTAACTGGGCAAGTCTATTAGGTTACGCTATCAAACGAGCGCACTCTCCAGGGCGGAATCCCGGCAGAAAAGACAGGTTGATCGCGTGTCCTGAACCAATCTGCGGAGCTGTTCGATATCGACCGAAGGGGAGAGGCTGAACACATTTAGATCTGCGTGTTCTGCTTCCTTCGCATAGGACTCGACATTCCTGGCGACCACCGTCACGGAGTGTACGGGGATCCGAGCATAATCCAGGATCGCACCGATCGTCTGCTCAACCTCCAGAACATTTGCATCCTCTCCAGCCGCAGCGATGATCCGGAGTTCAGCACCCCAGTTCACCAGGAGTTTGTAGGCGATGAGAATCGCGAGATCGCAGTTCGGGAGCTGTGGTGTCCCCGGGATCCAGCGCTGACAATCCTCCCCGATCCAGAGGTTGATGGACCGCCGCCTTCCCAATCCGGCCCGCGGGTGCCCGGCATACAGCAGGATCCCGTTCTGGTGCTTGGTGGTCTCATTGAGTATCCGCAGCAGATCAGTATCGTACTCTGGATCCTTCCGGATTCGGAGAAACACGATGTTCGGCTTGAAGAAGGCGCTTTTCAGTGTCTGGATGCTGCTGATTACCGTTTCTGGATAACGGTCTCCGTGGACGATCGTCCAGCGGGCAAAGATCCCATCGGTTTTGAATTCATCGGAGATGAGGGAGAGTTCCTGCTCCATACTTCCATCCTCTCCTCGCTCGAATCCAAGAATACTCACAGAACCCCGTGGATAGGTAATATCGCGTACGAATTCCGATACGCCCCGGAGTTCTGCAGGGGAATCAGCAGGAACGAGCAGATTGGGTCGCCAGGCACGCTCCTGAGATGCCGGGAGCTCCATGGACTTCTTCGCCGCCCATTCTGCAATCGAGACAAAGAGGCTGCTTCGTACATCACCATAGGGCGAGCGGTACTCGATATGCCGGTACATGAGGAGATAGTAGAAGCCAACCACCAGGATCACGGCGATCAGGCTGAAAGTAGGGTTGATGATGAACATGACAAAGAACGACCCAACGGTTCCCGTGAGCGGTATGATCCACGGTATCTTGAAGAGCGGGCGGAAACTGATGAGACCAAGATTGCTCTCCAGCAGGACCACCAGATTCATCATCCCATAGGTGATCAGGAAAAAGAGGGTGATGAGCGGTGCGATCGCATTGATATCCCGTAACAGCAGCGAGAGCCCCACGATCAGGACGGTGAAGAGTACTGCGTTCCTTGGAATCCCGGAAGCAGCTCGTCGCGAGAACCACGCACCTCGCGGTACCACCCGGTGCTCACCCATGGCATGCAGCACCCGGGAGGCACCCACAAAGGAGTTGATGGCAGAGGAGAAGGTAGCCGCGAGCAGCCCGACCACCACCACCCACCCGATGTACGAGACCTCCAGCAGAACCAGGAAGTTGCTCACCAGTGTCGAACCGTCCGCTGCGCCTGCCAGCCAGAAGGCGAGCAACAGGTAAATCACCAAGCCTATTCCTATGGCCCAGAGGGTCCCAGTGGTAATGCTTTTGCGAGGGGTCTTCAACTCCCCGGACATATTGGCCCCTGCCATGATACCGGTTGCAGCCGGGAAGAATACCGCGAAGACCGTCCAGAAAGACACATTCTCGGGGGGCAAATGGATGGCGAAATCAGGGGCCATCACCATCCCGGCGGCAAAGATAGAGATCAGGGAAGCGGCGATCAGGCCAAGGATCAGGTACTGTATCCGGAATGCGACGTCGGTGCTGAAAAAGATGATGACAGCGACCGTTCCAAAGACCAGCAGATCGATGAGTAGTGGAGGGAATGCGGGAAAGAGGAATCGCAAACCCTCCCGGAACCCGAAGATATAAAGAACCACCGAGAACGCAAGCGAGAAGTACAGCGGTACGCCGATACTTCCCCCGATCTCCAGCCCCAGCGAACGGGAGATGATGGAATACGCGCCTCCCGGCCCGATTTGGATATTGCTGATGATAGACGCCATGGAGAGCGCGGTGGTCGTGGTGATGATAAAGGCGAGTAGAATGATGATCCAGGCGCCCAGGAGTCCGACGTTCCCGACCACCCAGCCCAGGCGGAGATACATGATCACCCCCAGGATGGTGAGGAGCGTGGGAACAAAGACCCCCTTCACGGTTCCGAATTTATGTATATCGACCTGATCACCTTCCCGCGCTATCTCAGTATTCCGCGGCATGGCTCAATCTTCCTCGTTAACTATTGCATGCTCACCGCTCAAATAATAAGGGGGCAGAGAACGGGGAAGTTAAACATGCCCCTACACGGTGACATGATGCAGTAAGAAGATGGTTCAGCTCAGGGACTTGCTCTCCTCTCTATTCATGAAGTGGCCGCTTCTGCGTCGTGCGGCCATCGAAGGAGCGGAATAGCCGCCTCTTGACTGCTCGGTAGATGTTTGGATGACTCCAGTGCTCTAAACCTTCAGGAGTTTCAGAATTTCCCCATGAATGCTGGCCGTCGAAATAGGTGCCACTCGTGCATGACGTACCAGTGGCACTTCTTAAAGATATTAAGTGTAATATATAAAACTCAAATATCCTAAAATCAAACTAAAAATAATAAATCCAATGCCTGAAATGCGTAGTGCTTTCACTGAGGTTTTAGTTGATTTGAGTATTAAATTAGGTATAACTATTAATGTGACACCTTTACCAAGGAAGCTAAATCCTAATAATGTCACTATTGCTTCTAAAATATTATTCCACAGAAAATGATTTGTTAATATTACAATTCCAATTAAGAAATGCACCATCCCTGATAAATTAATTGCTAAGGGATCTGATTTGTCAGAATTTTTTAATCGATTCTCATAAAACTTTGTTGAGATTAAAAATCCAAGTCCACTTGCAAATAAATATGGTGCGATAATTTTACCAAAAAATAAAGTAATTGGTTCCATATTTTTCCCTCTTAAACTAGATAATCTTCTCAAATGTATCTGTCACTAACTTCAGTAAGCGCTATCATTCCTTATTACGCAGAATACCCTCTTTCTGGAAATAGTAAGCACGGTGATATAATAAACGTCCCGAATGACAGGCAGCCATTAACCGATATGGTTAAATTATGATGCGTCGACTATTCTAAGCCATGCTTGCAAGATCCGTCCTTTTGCAGAGATCTCTATCCTTAGACTACCCTTGCTCTCCTGCGCGGGTCGTTTTTCAGATCGTTAAGCTACGCTCGTTTCAAGCCGTCGTCGCACCTCAGCAATAAACTCTTCCGTGTACACGATTCGTTGAGCCGCCGGCTCTGCCAGCTTCGCCAGGTCGCCGGTCATCACGCCATCTTCGATCGTCTGGAGCGTCGCGGCCTCCAGCATATCCGCAAATTGTCCCAGCTCCGGTATACTATCGAGCTCACCACGCTTCCGTAAGGCGCCCGTCCACGCGAATATCAGCGCCACGGAATTGGTCGAGGTCTTCTCGCCCTTCAGGTACTTGTAGTAATGTTTCTGCACGGTACCGTGCGCGGCCTCATACTCGAAGTACCCGTGTGGCGATACCAGCACTGAAGTCATCATTGCGAGGCTTCCGTACGCCGAGGCGAGCATATCAGACATCACATCGCCGTCGTAGTTCTTCAATGCCCACAGCATGCCGCCCTCGGACCGCATGATCCGCGCCACGGCGTCATCGATGAGCGTATAGAAATATTCAATACCAGCCGCTTCAAACTTTGCTCTGTATTCCGCATCGTAAACATCGTCAAAGATACGTTTGAAGTTGCTGTCATAGGTCTTGGAGATTGTATCTTTCGCGCCGAACCACAGATCCACCTTCTGGTCGAGCGCATAGGCGAAGCAGGCCTCGGCAAAGCTCTTGATCGAAGCGTCGAGGTTGTGGATGCCCTGGATTATCCCCGGCCCGTCGAACTTCTCGATTGTTTCCCGGACCTCCGTGCCCTGCTCGTCGGTGAAGACGAGTTCGGCCATGCCCGGGCCCGGTACACGGTATTCCGCGTTCTTGTATACGTCACCGTAGGCGTGCCTGCCAATGTGGATCGGCTTTGTCCAGTTCCTGACCGCCGGCTTGATGTTCTTGACCATGATCGGCGCGCGGAAAACAGTGCCGTCAAGGATCGCTCTGATCGTGCCGTTAGGGCTCTTCCACTGCTGCTTCAGGTTGTATTCCTTCACGCGCGCGGCATTTGGCGTGATCGTCGCGCACTTCACGCCCACGCCGTACTTCTTGATCGCATCCGCGGCTTCTATCGTTATCCGGTCCTCAGTCTCGTCACGCTTCTTCAGCCCGAGGTCGTAGTACTCGGTCTTGAGCTCGATGTAGGGCAGGAGGAGCTGCTCTTTCACCATCGCCCAGATGATCCGCGTCATTTCGTCGCCGTCGATATCCACGAGCGGCGTCTTCATCTGTATCTTATTCGCCATGTTTGCCATACCTCCGGTCAATCAGATCCCCGGTATTTCAGTACCTCATCCTCTTTGGGCAGCATGTACAGCACGTCGTCCCAAGGATGCCGGTACAGTCGCGAGTGGAGCCGCTTCTGGTCCAGATAATGCCCGATCATCCCGATTGTCCGGCCCAAAACGAAGATGCCGTTGAGCGTGCCGATACTGATGATCTCGTCGATCTCTTCCTCGCTGTAAATACCGGTCGAGCGCAGGATATCCACGAAGACAATCCCAACACACCCGTCCACGTTTAAGATAAGATTGTTCCGTTTCGCGGTCGTTATCTGCTCTACTTCGAGTGCGAAGTCGAGCAGCTCGTGCTTTGGTAAATTAGTAAAAGCCCACTCTTCAAGCAGCTTGACGCGCATATCAGGGTTCTGCACGCTCTTCACGCGATGGCCGATCCCCGGTATGTTGATGTTCTTGGCTTTCATCTCGTCCACGAATCGACGCGCTGTTAAGCCCCGTTCAAGCGCGTCCTTGAAGTACCGGGCTGCATCGTCGATCGCGCCACCGAATCGTGGCCCGATAGTCAGCACACCGGATGCTACCGCTGCGGTCAAATCCTTACCCGCACTCGCGGTCACGATCGCGTTATGGGCCGCGCTCACACAGGGCCCATGATCCGCGGTTATCCGTAAGGCCAGCTCTAAGAAGTCGGTGACGTACTTCGGTAAGCGCCTCTTGAACCACAGCAACGAGATCACATCACCTACACTGAACCCTTCACGAATGACTTTGCTTATGGGCACGCCCGCGTAGACCAGCTCCTCGCCTCGATCGTCCGAGATAGTGCTCACAATATTGGTCGGTCGCCGCATGCTCTTCGGGTCGTAATCCACCGGTATCGCCCGCGGTTCCACCTCCGCACGCTCCTCTATCTTGCCGTTTGCCTTGAGATCTTCATAGACTCTTCGAATCAGATCACCGAAGTCATCGTAAGAGCTTGGTACAAAAGCGCCTGCCTCCTTCAGTGCCGCGTTCTTAGCATCCGCTGTTTCAGCCGCGCCACGTGCCATCGCGCCCGCATGACCGAACTGCACCGCAGTTGGGAAGATCTTCGCCGACGTTCCGGTAACCCATGCGATCACGGGCTTCGTTACTTTACCGGCCTTCAAAGCATCTACAATTTCGTACTCGTCCCGGCCGCCCACTTCCCCGAGCACGACCATCAGCTTGATCTCAGGATTTGCCTCGTACCGCAGCAGGTGCTCTACCAGCGTCGAGCCGGGATACTTATCGCCGCCAATTGCCATGCCTTCATAAACACCGTCCGAATTCAGCGAGATCATATTCGCCATCTCGTTTAGCATGCCGCCCGACTTGGAGACGAAGCCAACACTCCCTGGTCGGTATAGTTTCGACATGATGAGGTTTGAGAGCGCGCCGCCGGCATTACCGATCTTGAACGCACCGGGGACAAAACCCCCCACGGTCGCCGGTCCGATGATCCATTTGCCCTGCTGCTGTGCTACCGCAATCAGCTCCCGGGTTTGCCGCTCCGGTACTCCCTCGGCAATGATAGCGAGCGTCTTGATCGTCGGGCACATGAGCACGTCACGTGAGACGTTGTACGCCGAGCGGAATGAGGCGAAGTTGATAACTACGTCCGCATCAGGATGCTCCTCGACGGCCGCCTCGAGCGTATTGTATACAGGGATCATAATCTCCTGACTGCCAAAGAAGACCTTCATGTACTCCCGGCGCCCGCCACTGGGATTGATAACGGCCGCAACAGAGGGCTCCGCGCGTCCTGCGAGATAGTCGAAGTCGAGCATCCGCTGCACCGCCGCTTGCTGGTTGCCAAACACGATCGCGGTCGTCTTCTTATCAAACAGCACATAATCCGGCTTGGCCATGCTAAGCAACCTCCGTTAAATCCGTCAATGCGATACGCACCACTTTCGTCATGTGCATGTCCGGACCATGCACCGCCATATCGAGCCCCAGACGCTCGGCGGCCGCGCGAATCTTCGCCAGGCCCGCCTCGTAGTTCGGACCACCACGCCGAACGTAGATCTTGATGCCGTGCTCCTTGAGCTTCGCCGCGTACTGCTCCAACGCCATGATAATCCCGTCAAAGGTCTTCGCCACATCCGTGAAGTTCGCGATCCCACCACCGATGATCAGGACCTTCCCGGTCTCCGCTTTCTCACGCGTCATGAGCTCGAGCAGTGTCTTCGCGTACGCGTAGGTCTCGTCCGTTGTGGGATTGCCGCTGTACTCACCATAGTTCGCCAGCTCCTTGCCAAGCCCCAGATCGACAACCGTGTCAGCGTAAATCACACTGGCACCGCCACCGGCGACCATCGTCCACACGCGCCCCTGTGGGTTGAGTATGGTCAGTTTCAGTGATGACCCACTCTTCTCATCCAGTTGCTTTATGTACTGTTCTTCCGCGCGCAATTCGCGGCCGAACGGAACAGGGAACTCAACATCGCCCCAGTCCTCGGAGCAGAGGAACTGCGCGGTATCGTCCAATCGCGCCACGGTATCAACCGGCAGGAACTCGCCGTCCGTAAAGGTGAACGGATTATACTCCAGGAACCCGAAGTGCAGCTCGCGATAGAACCTGAAGAGCGCGGTTACGACGTTTTTGAGTGCGTCCCTGTCCTCAGCGCGCACGAGCTCAAGGATTGGGGTGAGCTCAACGTTCTCAATCGTCGCATCAATGGGCACACTGACGGTGGTGACCTTATCCCAGTTCGCTTCGATGTCCATGCCACCGGCGGTCGAGAAATGGATGTAATCGCCGTCACGATGGCCGGCGAATGCCAGATAATACTCCTTCGCCAGCTCAATGAAGGGCTGGACGAGGAAATGCGTCAGCTTACCCCGGGAGTTACCTATCGTTACTTCAGTGTTCATCTTCTCTGCGAGCCATCGCTTCGCCTCGTCATAGTCTACCTCCACCAGCAGGAGCCCGTGTTTGCCACGTTTACCAAAGAGCTGGTCGGGCTTCACCGTCAGTTTTTCAGTCTTCAACCAGGGCAGCTCTTTACTCAGTGCTTCGATGCTCTGCTCCGGTGTCACCAGAGCGACTTTCCCCTGGTACGAGACCGTACCGCTCGAAAACCGCTCTATATGACGAGCCAAAATCCGCTTCGCGTCATACTCTCTAATACCACGTTGCGCCATCTTTTACTCCCTCCTCTTCTCTCCTCTCTCAGACCTTCGTCTTGACCCAGGGCAGTTTTCCCCCGGACTTCAAGATCTCAGCATCACGCTGCGAGAGCGTATGTGTCAGCCCAATCTCAGTATCGTTCGTCAGATTCCTGAGCTGCACGCCGCTCCGCAGATCCCCAATGAGTACCTCTACGGTGGCTCCCTGCGCGATGGACTCGTAGTCCGTAGGGTCCGTAAAGGTCAACGGCACGATGCCGAAGTTGATCAGATTCGCTAAATGAATGCGGGCAAACGATTTGACGATCACGGCCTTAACACCCAGGTATTT
>JAFGKP010000016.1 GCA_016928455.1 Methanomicrobia archaeon | reverse complement strand
GTATCCTTTCGCGCCTCTACCACCTCGTCCAGATAGACAATGCCACCGCTTTTGAGCGCCATGAGCAGTGGCCCATCGATCCACACTACCTCGTCACCTTTAATGAGGTAGCGGCCGGTAAGGTCATTGCCGCTCAAGCCGTCATGGCAGGCGACCGTAAAGAGTGGCCGGCCCAATTTCCAGGCCATGTACTCCACCAATCGCGTCTTTCCACTGCCCGTTGGCCCTTTTAGCATCACGGGAAGCTTGTTCTTATAAGCGGCCTCGAAGAGCGCGATCTCGTTACCCTGCGGTAAATAGAACGGCTCCTCATGTATCTCGAAGCTGCTATTCTCAAATAACCGCGAGTTCGCGTCCGTATCCATATACCTGTATAAAATATGTAATTGCGCCTTTGTATTCTTTTTTACACCACTTTGATCCGCCCCACTAGAGAGACGCCTCGCACGGACCTTCATCGGGCTGATTGCCCCGATTGGATGCTCGGTATGGTCGCTACCAGACGAATGAAAAGCCGTTGATGCTGTTAGTCGGTCTGTCTGTCCGGGTTGACAATTTTATACAGGTTCGCGCTTATGATCGGTTATCGGAGGAGTGGTAACCGCCGAGGGGAGGAGGAATAATGGTAGAGCACGTGTTCGAGAACGCCTTCTCAGAGCATCTGTTTGAGTACCGGACGGTAGAACGGAAGAAACTCCTGCTCTCGCTCGCCATTACTGCGGCCGTGATGGTGGTAGAAGTAATCGGCGGCATACTCACCAACAGCATTGCCCTGATCAGCGATGCCGGGCATATGTTCACGCACGCATTTGCGATGGGCATAAGTCTCATCGCCATTAAGATCGCCTGCAAACCGCCCTGCCACCACCGAACGTTCGGCCTCTATCGCGCGGAGATCTTAGCAGCATTTATCAACGGGCTCTTCCTCCTCCTTGTGGTCGGCGTCATCCTCTACGAGGCGGCGCTCCGCATGCTCCATCCCCGGGACGTTCTCGGGCTCCAAATGCTCGTGATCGCTCTCCTCGGCCTCACGGTCAATGTCCTCAGCATCGTTATCCTCCGGGGCTCAACGCGCGACCTCAACGTACGGAGTGTCTTTTACCACCTGCTGGGCGACGCGGCCTCCTCCGTGGGGATCGTCATTGCTGCGATCATCATCTATTTCACCGCCTGGAACATCCTTGATCCTCTGGTCAGCATCGGGATCTCCGTACTGATCCTCTACTGGGCCTGGGGGATTCTGACCGAATCGAGCAGGATCTTACTGGAAATAGCCCCGGCGGGACTCAATGTGGATCTCATTGCGAACGACCTGACGACCCAGTTCCCGGAGATTGCTGAGCTCTTTAACCTGCATCTCTGGGCGATTACGCCCGAGATGCTCGTCTTTTCCGCACATTTGAAGCCGACGCCTACCACGGATCCGGCTGAGCTGCCGAACCTCCTCGCACGCATCAATGCCCATCTCGCTGAGCGATACCACATCATTGAGTCCACCATACAGATTGCTAAGTAGGTGTGCAGTAGAGGTCGGCACTACCCCGCCGCCGTAATCCGTTAAGCCGCTCAACAACATAAAAAGTAACCTTATTTCTCAGGTATTCGGCATTCTCAATAGTACGGTTACGAAACTGCACATGGCCAATAAGATAGAGGTCAAATCAGTCCTGAACAAGCAGAAGAAACGCGACGAGTGGTTCCTGTGTGACTATTCGCTCAATCCGTACTACGGCTGCGCCTTCAACTGCCTGTATTGCTATATCCGTGGCAGTAAGTACGGCACGAATATGGCCGAACGGTTTGCACTCAAGAGCAACGCATGCGACCTGCTGGAGCGACAGTTGAAACGGCGTGCGAAAAAAGGTGAGCACGGTATCATAGCCCTGGCGTCCTCGACCGATCCGTATGTACCCAGTGAAGAGGGGCTGGCAATGACACGGGAGTTGCTCAAGATCATACTCGCGTACCGATTCCCGGTGGAAATCTGCACCAAATCCAGACTGGTCCTCAGGGATCTTGACATGCTGAAGAAGATCGACGAAAACGCGATACTGCCCGCGGATCTACGGGATAACCTGAAAAACGGCGCTATCATCACAACCTCGATCTCAACCCTTGATGAAGAGCTTGCACGCATCCTGGAGCCCGGTGCGTCGAGTCCTCAGGAGCGACTGGACGTGATCCGTGAGTGCAAACGAGCGGGGCTTTTATCAGGCGTTAATTTCATCCCGGTTCTCCCCTATATCTCGGACACCAAGGAGACGCTGGATACCATGATCGGTGCGGCAAAGGAATACGGTGCCGACTTCGTCCTCGTTGGCGGCTTGACACTCTTCGGCAACGGCCCCCCACGATTGCAAAACGCTCTATTACCGTTTCCTCGATCAGCATTTTCCTGAACTCGTTCCGAAATACCGGAGCCTGTACCGTATATTCCCGTATCCGCACAAGGCGTACAGTGATGAGCTCGCGAAACGAGCGACACTGCTGTGCCAGAAGCACAGCATTCGGAATTCAATTATCGAATCGCCCGGTTAATAACGCGTCTTTACGTAAGATCCAGACAGGTGAGGCGGGTGACCTGCTCTGCTCAGCCGTGACCCGCGAAGCTGACGCGTCACCACGATACCGCCGCAGCCCATAGCTTTATTATGCTACCTGTACAACCGTTGGGTACGGTGATATATCGAGAATGAACGGCAGACGAATTCTCATTGCCACGGTGATCGGCCTGCTCTGCGGGCTATTCTGCGCGTACGGTACGGTAACGATGGAGGATCCTACGTTCACAGTGACTTCGGGCATGCTGGCATCGATTGTATACAACCGCGTGCTCATCGGATTCGTGGTGGGTATCTGGGATGACCTCAAGCTTCATCCTGTTCTGCGCGGTGCACTCATTGGAGCGGTGATAACGATGGCCATGAGCATAATGCCGATCGTCGACGGAGCGGCAATCGGAGGACTGACACTCATTGGTTTCGGCATCGTCTACGGTATTCTCGCTGATCTCGTGGCAACCTGGGCTACAAAAGAGCATCGTTAGGTATTGTACCAATCTCTTGCCCTGCGCTGACACGCGAAGCGGACCTTTAGGATATACTATCGTCCCCAAATTTAGTTTGGAGCACCAAAAATCCAACTACACGTCGATTCTGTCGTCGTATCGTAATCTAACTATTTCCGGTGCTTTTGCCGATCGGAACTTTTTTCGGGCTGTGTTTTTTCTGTTGCTACCCTCGAGGTAGTTATGGAGACATGGGCGCAATAGCTGCTACTGTGCCACGAGGTGTATCCTGAAAGGGTGCGTCACGCCCCATCACAGTTACCTGTACCGGATGGTGCCGAAATGAGCGGAGAACGAGTCCGAAAACGGGGAACTATGGATTTCGATAACCCGACGATTTTGGAGGCATTTTGCATGGAGTGGTTCGGGAACCGATTGGCAAGTCCTCTTTATATGCGGTACGTTTCCAAACTCGGGCTAACGGGCAATGAACGGGTCATGGACTTCGGGTGCGGCGGCGGTGTCCTCGCCAAACAATTCGCTAAAATACTGAACCACGACGGCTCGGTGACCTGCCTTGATACCTCCGCGTTCTGGCTGGCCAAGGCGAAGCAACGGTTGAAGCGGTTTCAGCAGGTGGACTTCGCATGCAGAGATATTACGAAGTTAAATATCCCTGATTCGTCTTACGACGTCGTTTCGATCCACTTTGTCCTGCATGACATTACGCCGGACCGGCGGGCGGAGATAATAACTGCGCTGGCACGTATTTTGAAAGCGAAGGGACGGTTGTTCATCAGAGAGCCAACGAAAGCAAGCCACGGCATGCCCGCTGCGGAGATACGCGCACTGATGCGTACCGCGGGTTTGAAAGAGAAAAACGGTATAGAGCGCCGATGCCTCTTTTTGGGCCCGGTATACAAAGGCGTATTTGAGAAATCATGAAGCTGAGCTCTTCAATACCGAAGTGGTAGCTCGCGTTGGCAGCTGCTGAATGGCACGATATCGTAAGTGAAAAGAAAAATTCTCGTTCATGCTATAGCCGCTAAAAGCCGGGTTATTACGAAAATGATCACCACAATGAGCCCGAGAATGATCACAATTTTGAGCACCTGTATCGATATTTTCACGAGCAGAACGAGCACGGAAAGCACGATGAAAAGAATGAGTAAGCCGATCAGCCACCCGATGCCCATGCGTATCCCTCTCCTTGCTCTTTTACATGACGCGCTTCACATAAATAGCTACCCCTACCGCTTCTCTAACACAGAACGCCTTTTATGTTGTAGCAGCCCCATGCTTACAAGCACCGGGAGAAGAGAAGGAAGATCGAATATGCTTGAGCTTTTGCGAACGCGCCGCAGTGTCCGGCAGTACAGGGATAAGGAAATTGAGCCCGAGCTGATCGAGCTTTTGAAGGAAGCCGCTGTGCGCTCGCCAACGTCCCGTAACTTCAGGCCCTGGCGCTTTCTCTTTGTGACCAACAAAGCCATACTGGAAACGCTCTCACGGGCCAAGCCGAGCGGCTCGAGCTTTCTCAAAAATGCCGCGCTCGGCGTGGTGATCTGCGCCGACGAGACTGAGTCGGATGTCTGGATCGAGGACTGCTCGATCGCTGCTATCATCTTACAATTCACCGGGCAGGGTCTGGGACTGGGCTCTTGCTGGATCCAGATACGAAAACGGATGCATGACGACACGCTAACTGCAGAGGCGTACGTCAAAGACGTGCTTGGGTTACCGGCACAGATGAGGGTGGAATCGATCGTCGCCTTTGGCTATCCGGCAGAAGCAAAGCCGCCGATTCCAAAATCAGAACTTGAGTATCAGAAGATTCTCGATACAGGATAGAACGAAAAGAAAAAATGGTTCCAGAGCAGGCCGTCGTCCCAATACCATTCGGGTACGTCAACGCCTACCTCGTTATAGGTGAACGTCCGATCTTAGTAGACACGGGCACCCCGGGCACCGAGCGGAAGATACTCAAGACACTCGCTGCGCTCGGCATCGCGCCAGAAGAACTTGCACTCATCGTTGTCACACACGGCCATACTGACCATTTCGGCAGCGTGGATCGCCTTAAGGAACTCACCGGTGCACCCGTTGCGATACATCGACGCGATGTCGAAGCGCTCCAAAACGGGACGATGAAGCTGCTACCGCGAACGATCCTGGGGAAAATGTACACCCTCTTCGGACAGGAAGGGACGCTGGTGCCTGAGTTCATCACCAATGGCCCGGAGATCCTGCTCGATGGTGAACTCTCCTTAATGGATTTTGGCGTTGATGGCACGATCCTTCCAACCCCTGGTCACACGGCAGGCTCCATATCGGTCTGGTTATCAACCGGTGAGGTCATCGCTGGCGATCTGCTCATGGCCTTGAATCGCAAAAAGCCCGGCTGGCCGATCTTCGCCGATGACCTGGATCAGGTGCGCGCAAGCGTTGCAGCACTCCTGAGCCGGGCGCCGACGCGAATTCATCTCGGGCATGGCGGGCCCTTTACGCCTGAATCGGTCAGAAAACTCATTGATTGAGTACTGAAGCGGTGATAACTATGGAACGAATCTATCTCCAGGCCCTCGGTGTGTGGGTGCTCCTCCTCATTCTGGCCATCGTGAATGCCACGCTCCGGAACACCCTCTACGGGCCCATCCTGAAGAACGAATTACTCGCACATCAAATCAGCACCGGGACAGCCATCGTACTGTTCCTCACCACGATGTACGTGTTCTTCTCGAGGACGCGCGCACCCTATACCGGGACTGATCTCATCATCATTGGTATACTCTGGTTGGCACTCACCATCGCCTTCGAGTTCTGCTTCGGACACTATATCCTGGGAAATCCGTGGTCGCGGCTGCTCCACGATTACAACCTCTTCGCAGGACGGTTATGGATTCTCGTGCTCGTGACCATACTGGTAGGCCCGTACGTTATTGGCCGCTATCTGCTCGCTCCGTGCTAACGAGAACAGCCCGCGTGCACGGGAGTGTAATGGTGAAGAGAGAAAAACTCAAATTATCGTAATCGTCAGGATTAGGTAAACGACAATGGCACCTGAGTTGAAGGAGCAGGAGAAAGAGACGATACAGCGAGCGGAAAAGGCGATTACTGATAAAGCGGCACTTGCTGAGCTCCTGGCGGGCATCCTCGCGAAGAATGATGAAATCCGGGAGCCCAGTTTCAAAGCGCTGCTGCACATCAGCGAGACGCACCCCGAGGTGCTCTATCCGCACTGGGAGTACTTCGCCGGGCTCCTCGTCAGTAAGAACACGTACCTGAAATACGAGGCGATTTACCTCATCGCGCGCCTCACTATCGCTGATACCAGCAGGAAGTTCGAGCGGATATTCGAGACCTATTACGAGCTGCTCGACGATAAGAGCGTCATTCCCGCATCGCACGCCGCACTGAACTCCGGCAAGATCGCCCGTGCAAAGCCGCATCTACGGACACGGATCACTGATCGGCTCTTACGGATCGACGATACGCATCATGAACCTGAGCGGCGGGAATTGATAAAGAGCTACGCGATCGAGGCATTCGACGAGTATTTCGAGGGGGCGGATGACGAGGACAAGAAGATGATCCTGGAGTTCGTCCGCGGGCAGGTGGCGAGCTCCAGCCCGAAGACGCGAAAGAAGGCGAAAGCATTCCTGAAGACGTGGGATCAGAGCAAAAGCAGGACCGGGGATAAATAGTGTCTGACGTAAGAGATCATAGTGTCTGACGTAAGAGATCACAGAGTGTAAAAGCAAGTTCACGCAAATGCAGGGCATCTTCATTGCAGCACTTATCGTAACGATCCTCTCAGCAGGGGTTATCGGCGGCGCTATTTTCTGGCGCGCGAAGGCGAACGAGAGAAAACTTCTGTTCGTTGTCACCCTGGTCTACATCCCGATCTTTTTCGCTGCGTACTATGGGCTACGGCTGCCGCTCGATTCCGTGCTTGGTCCGATTCTCTCCGGCTATCCTGTCGAGTTCTACCAGTTCGTTACCCTGTTTTATGCCCCGATTACCGAAGAGCTGGCAAAATTGTCGCTGCTCGCGGTGCTGCTCCTTGCTCAACGGATAAAGAAGGACAATTACCACCGGTTCGCGTTTACCGTTGGTCTGGGCTTCGGGATCGGCGAGATCTGGTTCCTCGCGGAGCTGTTCGCGAAACAGCCGCAGATCGCGTCACTGCCATGGTATCTGCTCGGCGGGTTCATTACCGAGCGTTTTCTGGTCTGTTTTCTCCACGGCGCCTTCGTGCTCATCGCCGTGCACTATCTGATAAAGGGTCAATACCGTGGAATACTGTACGCCATGGGCCTGCACTTCGCCGTCAATTTACCCATCTATCTCGCTTATATCACCCGGGATTACATCGCTGCGTATATCTGGCAGATACTACTTTCGTATTACGTCATTATCTTCGCGCTGGTGATGCTGGTGCTGACCTCGAGGATCATATCAGCGAGAAGACGCGCAGGCTCAAACCGTTTAAATAAGCGCTAATATCACTAGCTAGCGCCCCACGAACTTCGGCTTCCGCTTCTCCACAAACGCTGCGAGCCCCTCGTGCGCATCATCCGTTCGAACCGCAGCTTCGAAACAGTCCGCCTCGTACTCCAGCGCCTGCTCCAAATCGAGCTCCAGGCCGGTATTCACCGCATCCTTGAGTATCCCCAGCGCCACAGGACTTCGTGCGCGTAATTTCGTCAGTAGATTGTCCACCGCCCGGTCGAGCTCGTTTAACGGAACGACTGCATTCAGGAGTCCCCATCGAGCCGCTTCGGCTGCATCGATCCGGTCACCGGTCAGTAGCAGCTCCATCGCCTTCGTCTTTCCGATCAACCGCGGCAACCGCTGGGTGCCCCCGCAACCGGGAATCAATCCTAAGGTCGTCTCCGGTAACCCAAAGACTGCCGTTGCCGCAGCTATTCTGATATCACACGCCAGTGCAAGCTCAAGCCCCGCGGCCAAGCAGAATCCGTTTATCTGCGCGATTATCGGCTTTCGCATCGCTTCTAGATCGTTGAATATCCGCTGGATCCGCCGTGACAGCGCGCCTGCTGCTACAGACGTCATTTTGCTCAGCTCGGTCAGGTCCGCGCCCGCGCAGAACGCCTTCTCGCCCGCGCCCGTAATCACCACTACACGTACCGCTGGATCGGCCGCTGTATCCTGCACTATCAATTCAAGTTCGCTCAGAAGACGATCGTTCAGAGCGTTCAACGCCGCCGGTCGGTTCAGTATGATCGTCGCGACCTCGCCCCTCTTTCCCAGTACAGCCGCTTTCGTCTCCTCAGCCTCAGGTGGCATCGCTCATTCTCGTCCAGGAGATTAGTTTAAGAAGAATAATCGTAGAACCCTTTCCCTGCTTTTCGACCAGTCCAGCCCGCGCGTTCCAGCTGCACCATCCGGAGCGCGGGCTTGAAGCGCTCGCTTCCCGTCTCCACGTACATCGCTCTGAGCACCGCAGCCACGATATCGATCCCGATCAGGTCAAGGAGCTGGAACGGACCCATCGGCCAGTTAAAGCACAAATGCGAGATCTTATCGATGTCCTCCACCGACGCGACCCCCTCCTCGTACATCCGCACCGCTTCGTTCATCACCAAACAGATCATACGGCTCACGACGAACCCCGGCGAGTCCTTCACCTCGATCGGCTCCTTACCCAGCGAGCGCACGAACTCATCGGTCTGCTTCACCGTCTCCTCCGCGGTCATCAGCGATTTGATGATCTCGACGCCATGGATGAGCGGTGGTGGATTCATGAAGTGCGTCCCGATTACCTTATCCGGTCGCCGGGTAGCCATCGCCAGGGCAATGATCGGGAACGTCGAGGTGTTCGTGGCAAGGATGGTATGTTCCGGGCAGATACGATCCAGCTCCCCGAAGAGCTGCTTCTTCAGCTCCAGATCCTCATAAACCGCCTCTATGACGAAATCCGCGTCCTTTGCGCCCTCTTCGAGGCTCGTGGTCGCTTTTGCTCGTAACGCGCTCATGAGCGTGGCCACACCGTCCTCCGTTATTCGCCCGCGTTTCACGAAGATCTCGAGCCCACGCTGTATGCTCTTCAACCCCCGTTCCAACGATGCCTCACTGCGACTCACTATCGCGGTATCGTAGCCAGCCTGCGCACAGATCTGCGCCAAACCGCCCCCCATCACACCGATTCCCACCACACACACGTTTTTTATGATCATGGTTCTTTCTGGTCTCGTTTATCCGTTCACTACTCGAGAACGGAAAATATCGGACAGATGCGCTCCCCGCCCGAATACCTATCGCCCTTGTACGTGTACGCGCCAGTCAGCTTCACCTGCTTCCCGATGAGGTCCTGTGTGGCTTGCTCCGTATCATATGCGAGTCGCCCGATGACACAGGGGCCCTCGCGCGTTCGCACCAGACAGGGTATAAACGGTGCATCGTCCTCAAAGCCTTCCGAAGCCACGCGAATGACCGTGAACGTCTCCAGAACACCTTCGCCGCTCAGTTCCGTGCGCTCAAGCATCCTGCTCCCGCACCACTGGCAAACCGGCATCGGATTACAGGTGATTTTCCTGCACGAGCTACAGTGCAGACCCAGCAGTTTCCCGTCCTTCAACCCGTTTTCGTAATCAGCATACGTTAAAACCTGATATTCCATAGCCAATTCCTTTTCTAGCTCCTCCTGTGCCCTTCCCGACATGTTTCCGACACCACTCCTAACTGCTCCTTTTTGCCCTTCCGAGAATAAGGTGACACAACGTCCCGAAATCACCACCGAGCGTATCGGTCATGCCATATTCCGGAACGGGATCGATCTGGTTGCCCTTCGGCGAATCGCCCCGCATCTGCTTCACAACCCAGTACACCTGTGATGCACCGGTCGCGCCGATCGGATGACCTTTTCCAATGAGCCCACCGGACATATTGACCGGCAGTTTGCCGTCTATTTCCGTCTCACCCGCCGCCGTCGCCTCTGCCGCCTCGCCCCACGCAAAGAAGCCCATGCTCTCCAGTGCGATCAGCTCGGCGATCGAGAAGCAATCATGCACCTCGACCATGTCGATATCCCCGGGCGTGAGTCGTGCGCGTTTGAACGCCATCCTGGCCGAAGTGATCCGTGACAGGGGCTTGGTAAGGTCCCCCATCCTGGCCAACGCCGTACCAGATGCCTGACCGGTACCCAGCACGTAGATCGGCTCGTCCGTGTACGCTCGTGCCAGCTCTGCGGAACAGAGCACCAGCGCAGCCGCGCCATCCGAGAACGGACAGCAATCCAGCAGCGTTAGCGGATCCGCAACCATTCGTGAATTGATAACGTCTTCAACCTTCAAATCGGCCATCTTCTTGTAAAATTGCGCTAACGGGTTTAACGCGCCATGTCGATGGTTCTTTATCGATACGTGCGCCATCTGCTCACGTAACGTCTCCAGCGGCAGACCATAGGTCTGCGCGTACCGCCGCGCCGCCATCGCAAAGACGCCGGGGAACGTCAAACCCGCAGGTCCCTCGGTCGGTGCATGGCAGGCCATCGCAAACGTCCGCGTGGCCAGCGGCGTGCCCATTAATAGCGCTTTCTCAACGCCGCCCGCGAGCACCAGCTCGAACTCGCCAGAGGCTACCCACTGCGCTGCGTCTCTAATCGCGACCGATGCTGATGCGCATGCGCCCTCGTACCGCGTCGCAGGTATCGGACCAAGGTTGAGTTCAGCCGCCGAGAACGCCGCGGACATCACCTGCCCCTCCTCGAACCCGGTAAGGGCAGCACCCTGGAACAGCGCTTCTATATCCTTTAAGGACACGCCTGCATCGTCAACCGCCCGCAGTGTCGCCTCCGCAAAGAGCTCAAGTGAGGTCTTCGACGCACGACCGAATCTTGTATGGCCTACCCCAATAATCGCCACATCTCGCATTCCGCTCTCCTTCCTCCCTTAATCCTCTCTTCCTTTTTCGCAGTTAAAACAATTGCGACGCGCGTTACTACGTATACCTACACAAAAAGGACTTCAGCTCATGTATGAGTATCGCTTCGCTCTGCTCTTTCATCTCCTCGGCCATAAATACGCAGCCGTCACCCGAGCAGACCGCATTGCCTCGTGCTCGCAAGCCCATGCCGAACCTGATCAACGCTCCCTGTTCCTTGTCTCGTACAATAAGTGATATCGCGCCGGTACCATCATCAACTGTCACCGTTCGATCCACCGGGCTTTTATCGGTTGTAACTGAGATCACCGCCGCCTCTATGAGCACATCACATGCACCGTCGCCGCGGTGGAGCTCGCCGATCTGCATCATTCGTGGCTTGATGAGTTCGGCATAGGTGGGGAACTCGATATCCGTGCCGAGTACGCGGAGGCTGGCAGATGCTCCAACGTACAGGGTGGGTAACCCTTGCCACTGCTTCACCGATGCGTTCTCTACGGTAACGACACTATTTTTCACGAGCTCTGCATGCGCCATTCCCGCGATGAAGGGTACTTTCGCGGACTCATCCGCAAGTACGCCGTAAAGCACTCGCTTTCTGCCCAGATCCTTCGTCTGGAGTTCGCGTCGCGCGACCTCGAGTACTCTACCAACCGTAGTTATCCCCGTTTCACCGGATCTGAGGCTACGCAGTCCACGACTTTCGCCACCGGAAAACCTGAAGAACCCGTGTTTGTCGTAGCTCTGCTGCATTGTATCCGAGTTAAAAAGGGCTGCCACGAAGAAAATACTTTTTTCACGTGCCGACTAACCCTTGTTTGTAAGAGTCAGTAAGGCCGCGATCCTCTGTTTCGGTTCGGTCGATGCGAGGCGAAGTGCGGAGCTAACTATGGCAAAACTGGACGTCGTGGGCTTAGGCGCGCTGAATTACGATGTGCTCTACGCCGTGGAGCGCATAGCGCGGGGCGGTGAAGAAGTGGGCATTCTCAATATAAAGAAAGCCCCGGGCGGATCTGCGGCGAATACTATCGTCGCGCTGGCGCGGCTGGGCGCGTCGGTCGGGTTCGTTGGCGTGGTGGGCAGTGACGAGGAAGGCCAGCTCATCATGGACGATCTTCGTACAGAAGGGGTGGCAACGCGAATAGCGCGCGTCGAAGGCTACACGGGCGCGGCAATCGGGTTCGTGGATCGCGATGGCGAACGCGCGTTGTATATCTATCCGGGCGTCAACGATCAGCTCGACATGACTGCTATCGATCTCGAGTTCGTAAATGATGCGCGGTTTCTCCATACAAGCTCATTCGTGAACGACGCTCAGCTGGCTATGCAGCGCGAATTGGCCCGGGAAATGCGGGCGAAGCTCAGCTTCACCCCCGGTATGCTCTGTTTCACCTATAAGCTTCCCGACCTGGAGGAGCTAATAGCGCACAGCACGGTGGTCTTTCTCAGCCTCGGCGAATTGAACTGTTTACTTTCTAGCGAGGATTACGAAAAGGGGGCGGAGCTGCTTATCGGTTCTGGTGCTCAGACCGTCTGCGTGACACTGGGTGCAAAGGGCTGTTACATTGCTGATCGATCGGGCGCGGCGCACCTCATCGCGGCGTATAAGACACAGGCTGTGGATACGACGGGTGCGGGCGATGCATTCGCTGCGGGCTTCCTCTTTGGGCTGCTCCATGATAAGAGCTTGGAGGAGTGCGGCAAGATCGGCAATTTCGTCGCCTCTCGCTGTATCCGCGAATATGGATGCCGCAAAGGACTTCCTTCTGCACGTGATTTGCGCTGGATCGGCTGATTAAAGAGAGAGCACATACACGTTCATCAATCGGCCTTCATAGGTCTCCACTGCTCCGAACGTCTTTAACGCCTGTTCCAGCCACGTCAGATCAACGGGCGTATACTCCTCGAATTCGTGGATCTTCTTGAATCCCGCTACGTTCAATTCCGCCAGGATTACCGATTCGCTCGCCACCCGAGCGGCTTCATGGAGCAGACGAAGACGCTGTAGCGGCTCGATATGATGCAGAATTCCAAAGCCGATGACCACCTCAAAACATCGGTCAGGATACGGAAGCGCAGTCGCATCGGCCTGCTCGACAGTGATTCTGTCACTAAGCCCTGCACACTCCACCTCGCGCCGCGCCTCACGCACCGCCTCTTCAAAGACGTCAATGGTCGTGACGCGGCAGTCAAACTCGCGGGCGGCGACGATCGCCAGCGGACCCGTGCCAATATCCAGAATGTGCTTACCCCGTACATTCCAGCGCCGTAAAATCTCCGCACGCTTGATTATGCCCCGCTCATCCTCTTCCATCTTGCGCGCTCTCGTTAACTATGTGGTACCGGTATTAGTTAGTATGGACCCGGAGCGGTTACCGTGTGTCAAAGCAGCAAAGCGAGAAGGTGAGCATATCCGGCAAGCGTTGCTGGCGCGCGGCCTGCTGCGAACCGATGCGAAGATCAGCTCAGATGAGCAGTTCATTTACCTCCCGCTCTCACGGCCGTTACCCGAGGTCGAACTACGCGAGCTGGGAATTGATGAACTGACCACGCGCGAATTCGTCATCGCCGGAAAGCGGAAGCGTATAGAAGAACTGCTTGGCTTCAAGCCTGCTTTTGAGGTCGTTGGTGATATCGCCGTGCTTACCGAAGCAGTAGACCAGTCGCAAGAAGCGGCGGTTGCCGACGCGATCATGGCGCTGCACCGGAATATCAAGGTGGTCGCCAAACGCGTTTCCGCGGTCGAAAACGTCTTCCGCACACGACGGTTAGTAACTATCGCGGGCGAGTATCGCACGGAGACGCTCCATACCGAGAACGCGTGCAGGTTCATGCTCGATCTCGAGACGGTATATTTCAATCCCCGGCTGGCCGGCGAACGGCGTAGAATCGCTACTCAGGCGGCTCAAACCGGCAAACCGGAGGAGGTCATTGATATGTTCGCCGGGGTCGGCCCGTTCACCATACAGATCGCGAAACGCGCACCGCTGAGCCACATCACGGCGATTGACATCAATCCCGAAGCGATACGGTATCTCACGGCGAATTTGAAGCTGAATCGCGTCGAGAACGTTGACGCTATCGTAGGGGATGTAAAAGAGATTTACACACGATTCAGCAACACCGCCGACCGGATCATCATGAACCTGCCGAAGAGCGCGTATCTCTTCCTCCGCGAAGCGCTGAGCATGCTCAAGCCCGAAGGCGGGATTATCCATTTCTACGGGCTGGAATCCGCGTATGCCGAGGAAGCAGTTGAGAAGAAAACACGGGGTGAAGCACTCGCCCGGGTAATCGAGTTGGCGAAAGAGCGATTGGTGACCAGTGTAGAAGATTTAGGCGCAGAATTCGCCGGCTATTCCCTGTACATACAAAGAGCTCGGAAGGTGAAGGCCTACGCGCCCTATGCGTACATCGTGGGGGTTGATGCGGAGATGAGAAGAGATACGTTAACGCGTCGCCACATCAACCCGCTATACGTACCGCAACAGCATAGGCCGTAGAATACTGATACAAATTAATTAACAGACCGTGTATAAAACGAGTGGACGTGAGTTATTTCTTCTTCCGCCGCGCGTCTAACAACGCGATCACATCGTCGTTTTTAAGGTCCGCCAGCAGATCGAGCAAGTGTCGCTGCACCTCTTTTATCTGCGCGATCCCTAAGGACTCCTTACCGGCTTCTCGTTTCGCTACTTCTCCCGCAAGCCACTGCTCATCCACTTTTCCACTCGCTGTGTATTTAACCATCGTTACCACCTCCTGTCTGCCACATAGTTCGCTTCCGCTTAAATAGCTTTGGGTGCACCCCAGCCCAACATCTCCGAACGTCTTGTCTATGTATGAAGTATCTTCTAACCAAACGTTCAGCAAGACGCTCATGATCACTATGCGTGCCGCGGAGAATACCGGAGATGGAATTAATCTCCTCGATCTTAATACTGATCGCTCCTTTACGAATAGTATCTATTACACTATGCGCGCAGTCTGGAGACCTATCCGGTTGCAGGGAAGTAGCGTGGCCGTTCTAGGTATCGTGCTAGCTGCTATCTGTCTGCTCGGCTGCATCGGTCCGGACGAGGTACCGCCAGCAACGGCGGCGCGAATCGGGGTGATCGTCAGTGTCCTTCCACAGGCCGATTTCGTCGAGCGCGTCGGCGGCGAACGCGTAGCAGTAACCGTGATGGTGCCGCCTGGAGCGAGTCCTCATACCTACGAGCCGACTGCAAGTCAATTGCGTGAGGTAAGCGAGGCTGAAATCTATTTTATCGTTGGTTCCGGTATGGAGTTCGAGAACGCATGGCTCGAGCGGATCATCGGGATTCACCCCGAACTGAAGGTCGTGAGTTGCGCGGACGGCATCACGAAGCACGGAACCGACCCCCACATCTGGACGTCACCGGCTAACGCCAAGATAATGGTCGAGCATATCTGTACCGGGCTCGTTGAGCTCGATCCCGAGCATGAGTCGGAGTATACGGCGAACCGGGACGAGTATCTGCATGAGCTCGATAACCTTGACGTTTACATTCACGAGCGCCTCGATCCCGCCACGACCTACCGTGCATTCTTGATCTACCATCCCGCATTTGGCCATTTTGCCGCTGACTACAATCTTACGCAGATCCCGATCGAGCATAACGGCAAAGAGCCGACCCCGCAGGTCATCCAGGATTGTATCACGTATGCCCAGCAGTACAACCTCTCGTACGTCTATGTCGCGCCACAATTCGCGACAAAGGAAGCCGAAATGATTGCAGACGAGATAGACGGGCAAACCGTTTTTATTGACCCGCTCCCAAGGAACTATATAGCCACTATGCGCAGCATTGCGGCAGCACTCGCACGTGAGCTGGAATGACTACCATGCCACCAGAGAATGGTGAGATTGTCAGGCTGGAAGATGTTTGGCTCCATTTCGACGGCGTGCCCGTGCTCGAAGCGATTTATCTCTCCATTCAGCAGCACGATTTCCTCGGAATCATCGGGCCAAACGGCGGTGGGAAATCCACGCTCTTGAAGGTCATTCTCGGGTTACTGGAGCCGACACGGGGGGAAGTCACAGTCTTTGGCCACACACCGGAGCAGGGCAGGAGATATGTGGGGTACGTCCCACAATTCAGCCTCTTCGATCGCGATTTCCCCATCAGCGTCTGGGATGTCGTGCTGATGGGCCGCATGGGGCATAGCAAGCGATTCAGCAGGTATAGCGACGAGGATAAACGGTGCGCAGAGAACGCGCTCGAGACCGTGGAGATGCTCAAATTCCGGAATACACGGATAGGAACGCTCTCGGGCGGGCAGCAGCAGCGTGTCTTTATCGCACGCGCACTGGTGACCGAGCCGAGACTGCTGCTCCTGGATGAGCCGATGACCAGTGTTGACTCGCCGATGCAGACAGAACTGTACGAGCTCTTCGAGAGTCTGCGCGCGCATATGGCGATCGTAATGGTCTCGCACGACATCTCTGCCATCTCCATTTATGTCGATACGGTCGCGTGTCTCAACCGTAAGCTGTACTATCACGGGACGAAGGAGTTGCTCACGGAGGATCTCGAGGCCGCATATCAGTGCCCGGTTGAGCTGATCGCACATGGAGTCCCGCATCGAGTCCTGAAGGAGCACGAGTAACATGCTGGCGCTTTTACAGTACGAGTTTATGCGGAACGCGCTTCTTGCCGCGCTCTTAGCCAGTATTGCCTGCGGCATCATCGGTGTGTACGTGGTGGTGAAGCGTATTGTATTCATCAGTGGTGGAATCGCCCATGCCGCCTTTGGCGGGATAGGTTTGGGCTACCTCTTGGGTATTGAGCCGCTTCTGGGCGTCGTTCCCTTCAGTATCGGCGCCGCGCTGAGTATGGGGATCGTGGGCCGGCGCACGAGAATCCCTGAAGATACCGCTATCGGCATCCTCTGGGCGATCGGAATGGCACTGGGTGTCGTCTTCATCGGTCTGACGCCGGGCTATGCACCGGATCTCTTCGGCTACCTCTTCGGAAGCATTCTCGCCGTGCCCGCATCAGATCTCGTGCTCATGCTGATAATGAACGCCGCCATAATTGTGACGGTGATCACGCTCTACCGCGAATTTCAGGCGATTTCGTTCGATGAGGAATACGCAACGGCGATGGGACTGCCGACCGAGCGGCTGTACCTCCTCTTGCTCTGCCTCATTGCGCTCACGGTGGTGCTCTTGATACGGGTCGTGGGCGTGATCCTCGTCATTGCGCTCCTTACCATCCCCGCAGCGTTGAGTAAACGATTTACCCATCGCTTGAGCACCATGATGGCCCTTTCGGTCCTCCTCTGCGCCCTCTTCACCACCGGCGGATTATGGCTCTCGTATATCCTGGATCTGGCCTCCGGCGCGACCATTGTGTTGTTCTCCGGATGCGCATTTCTTATTACTACTGTCCTGTTCCAGCACCAGTAGCCATGGATGAACACGGTAGAAGCTACCGGCTCTCTGCCTTGAAAACCGAGGACACTGCCGATACCTTTATTTTATTCGGGAAAAAAGTAGGAAGCGAAGGTGAGACGGAATCATGAAGATTATAGCGATCATCGTGGTGGTGCTCATTGCGCTCTTCTTCCTGCTGCCCATTCTCTCGGGCAATGCGCCTATCCCGGAAGATATGTCCGCGAGTCAGATCGGAAGCTTTATCGGGGGATTCTTCCGCTACTGGATCGACGCCTTACGGAGCGCTTTTGGTGCTGAGTAGCGTAATTCATTCCGTGCTCGCTCGTGGTAGCTTTCAGTTAGAGCTTCACCGCCGCCTCAAATCGCGTCCGCAAGAAGTCCGTATCGAGCGAGGCAAGCAACCAGCCCGCACGTGGCCCTGAGGGCTTCCCCAGCAGCGCGATATAGACTGCCTTAAAGATCTCCTTCACCTCTGCGGTGACCTGCGCGGCGACCGCGTAGAAGATGTTGTGCCACTCCTCCGCGCTCAGGTTCGTCTCACCCTGTAACGCCTGAGCAAAGAGCGCTAAGGCTTTTTTCTGCGTTGCTGAGAGCTGTTTTATCGCCTCGACCGGTAATTCCGATTGCACCTCGAATTTCACGTGCTCGGGCGCATAGATGCGCAGCCAATTCTCGACGTATCGCGCTTTCTGCTGTATATCCACCAACTCCGCTTCGTTCGCTTCATGGATCTCATACCCGCTCCGCTTGATCACCTCAAGCAGTGTGGTGAAATCAGCGCGCGCAATCTGTACGAGCGTGATGAGATGCCGGAACGGGATCGCCGCTGCGACACCGCGCCCGATGCCCCCCACCTCACGCTCGTAGGCGTCCACAAGATTGAGCAGCGGCAACCCCGGGTTGAATTCGATATGCTTGTCCGGCCAGACCCGGGCGATGACGTACTTCAGAATCTCGGGCGGCACGGCCTCCAGCATTTGATACACCGGGATATTCGTCCCCCGTGAAGACGACATCGCGGTCACCGTCGCCTTCTCGCCCGCTTTATCGAGCTTCAGAAGGATATGCTCAAAGGGGATCGGATAGGGCGCGGGATAGTTATACAGCTCTTCTGAGATGCGTTTCCCTGTGTCGAACGACCCGCCGGGCGATGCGTGATCTTTGCCAAAGGGCTCAACGGTCACCCCGAGGATCTGCCAGCGCGCCGCCCAATCCACACGCCAGGCCAGTTTGCCACCGCCCCGTAACGAGGCAACACCGGTGTTACCGCACGCACACGTGTAATACACAACCTCCTGCTCAAGATCGTAGCCCGTTACCTTTGCGGCGTTGATCCTGCCGCACCGCTCACAGAGCGGGTTGAACGGCGACCAGTCAGCCGGCAGGTCGCGACCGGAAACCTCGGTGATAATTCGTGCCAGGTCATTCTTCTTCGCCAGCGCCTCCTTTATCGTCGCCACATACCGCCCCGACGTGTAGAGCGCGTCGGCCCGGAAGACCTCCAGCTCGATCCCCAGGATCTCGAGCGAGTCAAGGAACGGCTGCACGAAATGGTCCGCGTAAGAAGGATGACAGCCATACGGATCCGGAATCTCAGATAAGGGCTTGCCCACGTGCGCTTCATACTCCTGCGGGAGAAAGGGATAGCGCCGCCGCAACGGATCAAAGGTGTCCGCAACATAAATGAGCCGTGCGTCCACGTTCAGATCCACGAGCGCGGTGTGCACGGCCTCCGCAACGATGATCTCGCGCAGATTCCCCACGTGAATATCCCCTGAGGGCGTAATGCCCGTGGCCACCACGTGCTGCTTCACGTTCCGCTTCGCCACGATATCGCGAGCGATCGCTTCTGACCAGTGCATTGTTGAAATAAGGTAGTGCGAGCGGCTTAAAAGAGAGAAGATAAAGATGAATGGACATAGCAGCGATCCGCAGTTCCCAAGTGCTCGCGCAACTCAGTACCGTACGGAACGCTGGCGGGCTTATCTGCCGGGTTCGGCATGAGTCCGGGAGTTTCCCC
>JAFGKP010000015.1 GCA_016928455.1 Methanomicrobia archaeon | reverse complement strand
TTGAACGAATACGCCATGATGGTATATCGGGTACGGGCTATAAAAAGGAACGGCTTCTACCGATCTTTCTGTACTGGCGACTCGAGCCGCGCAGTGCCGGTGATCGCACATCTCGCGCCACAGATCGGGCAGCGCTGCTCAGCCGTCACCTGGTATCTGATCACCGCAAAGCAGTAACGCTCGATGAGCAGCATGCCACAGTATGGGCAGTAGGTATGCTCAAACGGGTGGCCTGGAACGTTGCCGAGGTATACATACTGCAGCCCCTCCTTCTTTCCGATCACCCATGCGCGCTCCAGAAGCGCGACCGGTGTCCGGCCATCGAAGAGACCGATACTGCGTGATTGGTACGCGGGATAGTATTGCGTGACGTGCCACGGGGTGTCCACGCCAACCTCCTCCTTGATACGCCTGGCGATGCACCGCAGACAATCCTCATCATCAGAGACCGCAGGTATGATGAGCGTGGTCAGCTCAACGTGCACACCCAGGCGCTTCGCGGTACGTATATTCCGCCATACCTTCTCACCATCAGCGCCACAGTAGCGTTTCACCGTGGCTTCGCAGCCTTTTATATCGACGTTCATCGCGTCCAGGCCGTGCTCGACGAGTAACCGGAGCGCATCGGCACTCATGTATCCGTTCGTGACAGCGGTATTGTAATAGCCTGCTGCGCGCGCACGCGGAAACACGTCGAGCGCATACTCGAGCAGGAGCGTGGGCTCGTTGAACGAGATCGAGGTCCCCTGACACCCCGTCTCCTTTATTAGTCGCACGAAGCGCTCGGGAGAGACGTAATTGCAGCGTTCCGGGGTGGGCGCGGCTTTGCTGATCTCCCAGTTCTGGCACCAGGGGCAGGTGAAATTACAGCCGTAGCTGCCCACGGTTAACGCTCTACTCCCCGGGAAGAAATGAAAAAACGGCTTCTTCTCGATGGGATTCGCACTCATCGAGGAGATATCGCCGTATTCCAGCGTGTACAGGTCCCCGTCGATGTTCTTTCGCGTCTTGCAAAACCCGAGCTTACCGACAGCGATCTTACAGGAACGTTCGCAGGTCATGCAGCGCACGCAGTCGTTCTCGCGCTCGTAGAGCAATGCTGCTCTGAGGCAGTCATGGGCGCTCATCTCTTCGGGCGAGTCGAGGTACCTAAAATTACCTTACCTTCTTATATGTACCTCGGTTCAGTATTCATGTTGTGTATTATTGGAACGTGCCGTAAAAATGACAAAACGAATAATTCCGTGCCTGGACACCACGCTGGACGAGCAGGGCAATGCTGTTGTGGTGAAGGGAATTGAATTTGAGAACCTCACGTACGCCGGCGATCCTGTTACGCTCGCGCAGCGCTATGATACGCAGGGCGCCGATGAGCTCGTCTTCCTCGATATCTCCGCCTCTTACGAGGGGCGAAAGACGATGATCGTCATGGTCGAGCAGATCGCGCAACACATCACCATCCCCTTGACGGTCGGCGGCGGGATCAAGAGCCTCGAGGACGTTGAGCTGGTTCTGCATGCCGGTGCTGATAAGGTTGGCATGAACACCGCCGCAGTGAAGAATCCGGACCTCGTAAAACACGCCACGGAACAGTTTGGTACGTGTGTGGTGGTCGCCATCGACGTTAAGCGACGGTTTGAGGATTCGGCAGGCAAAACCTCAGTGGAGTTGGAAGACGGCACCGATGCGTGGTACGACGTGGTCATCTATGGTGGTCGCGAGTATGTTGGCCTCGATGCGATCGCATGGGCGAAGCAGGTGGAAGCGCTCGGCGCTGCTGAAATACTACTGACGTCCAAAGATCGAGACGGTACCACCGGAGGGTACGATATCCCGATCACGCGGGCGATTGCCGAGGCAGTAAACATCCCGGTCATCGCGTCCGGTGGTGCGGGCACCCTCGAGCATCTGTACGAGGCCTTTACGAACGGCGCGGACGCATGCCTGGCCGCGAGTATCTTTCATTATGAGCGGTACACGATCGGCGCTGTGAAGGCATATCTGCGCGGGACGGGCATTGACGTGTGACGTGGTTTACGCGTGTGTTTTTTCTTCGCTCGTGTAGATAGCCCGTTTGCACGCAGGCAAAAAAAACTCCTGGCATCTGTTACCGTTACAAGCGTGAAAGCAGCTGGGACTCTGCGTCGTGCTATAAATAGAAGCAATCCATCAAGCTATACACCCGGCCAGGAAAGATTAGGGAGAAAAACACGAACCGCATGCACTACATCATCGCAGAGAAGGGAACAACAGCAAAACGAATCGCCATGATCCTCTCCGGGGGAACAGTAACAAAGCGCAAGCTTGGACACCTTGACGCCTACGAGTTCGATGGTAGGGTCGTTGTGGGGCTCAGCGGGCACGTCTTCCAGCTCGACTTTCCTCAGACGTACAACAACTGGCGCAAGGTGGATCCCTATCGGCTGATCGATGCCCGGATCGTTACTATCGCGATCAAGCATTCGATTATCCAGGCACTGGAGCGGGTTGCAAAAGACGCTGAGCTCGTCACCATCGCCACCGATTACGATCGCGAAGGCGAGTTAATCGGTGTTGAAGCACTGCGTACCGTAAAAGAGCTCAATTCGCGCGTGCGGTTCGACCGAATGCGGTATAGCGCGCTTACGGAACCGGTAATAAAGGAGAGCTTCGCTACACGGAGCGCGGTTGACTTTGATCTTGCTGATTCTGCCGATGCCCGCGGTATCATCGATCTGATCTGGGGCGCTGCACTGACTCGATTCATCTCGCTTGTGGCAAACCGGTTGGGCGAGGATTTCTTCTCGGTCGGCCGCGTGCAGTCACCTACCCTCGCCTTGGTCGTGGATAAGGAGCGCGAGATCAAGGGCTTCGTGCCGCGCACCTATTGGGAAGTGCATGCGCGGGTGAAGACCGCAGCTGGTGAGGTGTTCGAGGTAACCCACGCGACCGCGAAATTCTGGGATAAAGCGGAAGCAGAAGCGGTAAAATCGCGTATTGAGTCCACAAAGCAGGGGCTTGTATCTTCGGTTACGACGCGCACGCGTACTGAGTGGCCGCCGACGCCATTTGATACCACGAGCTTTATTCGCGCCGCATCAGCACTGGGCTTCACGCCCGGGCGCACGATGCATATTGCGGAGAGCCTGTATCTCCAGGGGTTCATCTCCTATCATCGTACCGACAACACGACCTATCCCGAGACGCTCGATTTAAAGGCGCTGGTGCAGGTGTTCAGCGATCATGCCGAGTTTGGCGCCTATGCTCGCCAGCTCCTGAAGAAGACGCGATTGAAGCCCACGGCTGGTAAAAAGCGAACCACCGACCATCCACCTATCCACCCTGTCTCGCTAGCGAGCCACGAGCGTCTTAAGAAACCGGAATGGAAGCTCTACGAGCTTGTGGTCCGGCGGTTCCTCGCCACGCTTTCAGATGCCGCCACATGGCTGGACACCGAGGTGAAACTCGAGTTCGCCGGTGAGCCACTGGGGGCAGTGGGCAGAGACTTGAAGCACGAGGGGTTCCTCGCTATTTACCCCTATCAGCGCAAAGAGGCGATTATCATTCCGCAGGTCATGGAGGGCGAACCGGTGTACCTCGAGGATATCGCACTGCTGGAGAAGGAGACGAAGCCGCCGAAACGGATCTCACAAGCAGGCTTAATAAAGAAGATGGAAGAGCTCGGACTCGGTACGAAGAGCACGCGCCACGAGATTATCGGGAAACTCTATGAGCGGTGCTATCTGGAAGAAAATCCGGCTAAACCGACGGAGAAGGCCGTGGCGCTGGTGGATGCGTTGGAGAAGTTCGCAGAGCTAATCGCAAAGCCGGAGATGACCAAGACGCTCGAGCAGGAAATGGAGGAGATAAAGGGTGGCAAACGAACGAAGCAAGCGGTGGTAAACGATTCCCGGGATATGTTACGAGCGGTCTTTCAGGAGCTGACGACGAATAGAACTGAGATCGCGCATTCGCTCAAGGCCGCGTCGAAAGGCGGTCCGGTACTGGGCACGTGCCCTGACTGCGGCGCTGAGCTCTTCATCGCGACCTCACCGCGCGGTAAGCGGTTCGTTGGCTGCAAGAATTATCCAAACTGCACCTTCTCGCTACCGCTCCCCAGGAGTGGACGGGTGACCGTAACGAAGGAGACCTGTGAGCACCATCCATTCCTGCACAGGCTGAAGATCGTAAAACGGGGGATGAAACGGCCATGGGATTTCGGCTGCCCCTACTGTAATTACCTCGCCTGGGAGAAGAGTACCCGCGAGAGCGCAGAGGGATCGTGATTGGTACACTAGTCGATGAGTGTTCTCACGTTACCATCCTCCGATGTGCTCAGAATCGCAGATGAGACAGACCTGTTCAGGAGCTGGGGTAGTTTTTATAAGAGCGATCCCTAATAAGGGTAGGTATCTACATGAGCGAGCGACTGTTTCACGAGGAGGTAGCATATTTCAATCAAAAGTTCGCCGAGGCGGTCGAGGAGAAATTGCGGGCCTGCCACAACGAGATCATGTACGATGCGCTCACGTACATCAAGGATACGGGCGGGAAGCGACTGCGACCGATAATCTGCATGCTCGCAGCAGAGGCAGTGGGCGACACGCGGGAAAAGGCGCTTTCAACTGCAATCGCAATCGAGTTGCTCCATAATGCATCGCTCGTTCACGATGATATCATCGATGAAAACGTTATCAGGCGAAAGAATCCCTCCAATCCCGCACGGTACGGTGAGAAGAAAGCGATCGTCATCGGTGATCTCCTGTTCGG
>JAFGKP010000014.1 GCA_016928455.1 Methanomicrobia archaeon | reverse complement strand
CTCACTATACACGCTGCGGATGAAGTTCCCGGGATCATTCACGGGATCGTACTGGAAATTCCAGCCGGAGCTGCTCTGTTCGCCTACGGTGATCTGGAGCAGGTCGCTATTATGCGAATATGACCCGAGCGGCGGTGCCTGGGACAGTGCGGCATGCGGCGACTTTGCGACCTGAGCCACCTCCGCAGCCCCGAGTTCTGCAGTAAATCCCGCATCCTCTACACCATTCAAAACAATCGAGCGATTATCCGAGGCAGAAATAGCGCCACTCAGGACGCTAACTACCAGAATCACCAGGAACACTCCTGCGAAAATCTTCCACGCACTCCTATTCTGCTCCATCTTCTGCACCTTATTCTACTTTGCCGAAGTGCAATATAATAATTATCGAAAAAAACGATTTTGCGGTCGCTGCACCATATATCAAGCTACATTCCGGGCGACCGAATGCTTTTATAACCACGGAAACCAACCAACGTACGATCATGAAGCGAATAGAAGATCTGGATGCGGTCCTGGTAACGAACGCTGAGCTGAAAGCTGCAATCGAAGCGATCGGCTGGCGTGACTTCATTGCGGAGATACAGAAGGGCTTCGAGCAGAGCTCGCTGGGCTACAGCATCACACCGCCGAAGGTCTATGTGAACACCGCCGTCTCGGACATGCGGTGTATGCCCTCGTATTTACCGAAATACAACCCCCGATACTGCGGTGTGAAGATCGTCTGTGTCGCACCGGCGAACAAGAAGATCGGTATCCCAACAGTCCTGGGCGAATATCTGCTCCGTGATGCGGAGACGCAGCAGTTGCTCGCGATTATGCAGGCTGAGGAGATGACCGCGTTTCGCACCGGCGCGGCCACGGGCGTGGCGACGGACGAGCTGGCGCGCAGAGACTGTGAGACGCTCGGACTCATAGGTGCAGGCAAGCAATCGTATTATCAAGCAAAGGCTATCCTCACGGTACGGCCGTCAATCGAGCGAATCAAGCTGGTCGATCTTGTTCCGGAACGAGCACAGGCGTTCAAAGAGCGGTACGAGCATGATTTGGGGGTCGAGATCGCCGTTGTTGATCTGGACGCGGCGGTGGATGCGGATATCCTGACGACCGTGACGCCAGCGACCGAGCCGTTCGTTTTCCCCGAACAGCTACGCCCTGGTATGCACCTTAACGGGGTCGGAGCAGACGCGAAGAGCAAGATCGAGTTCGCTCCGGACGTGCTGCGGCACGCGCGGATCATTGTGGACGATTTAGCGCAGTGCATCCATTCGGGCGAGGTCTATCAGGGACTGAAGCAGGAGATCATTACCGAGCAGGATCTGATACCACTGGGTGACGTTCTGCTTCAGAAACAGGCGGGACGGACGAGTGCAAAGGATGTTACCTTCTTCAAATCAACCGGCGTGGCGTTCCAGGATCTGATCACGGCGATCCTGGTCTTCGAGCAACTGACGGGGTGAGAACCTAAGCGGTAACGAATGACGCTCTGAGATTTTACCGTCACCAGAGCACTGCAGAATCTGATTACGGGTGAACAAGGCATACTGCGGCACAAACCGTCGATTTCGCTACCATCCGCTAGACCGTGGCCAGCACCTCAAGCACTGCTTCGGGGCTCGAAACGACGATTGCACCGTTCCTTTTCAGCGCGTTTACCCGTTTGGTGGCCTCACCGCCGGTGAAATCCCGCTTCGCTATCGGATCGCTCTCGACGATGATCACGCGCTTACCCAGCCGGGACAGGGCCACTTCCGCCGCTTCGACGTTCTTCAGGTTTCCGAACCCGACGGGGATAGTGCAGAGTACAACGGTGTCCGTATGCCCGATCTGGTCAAGCTGTGCCTGAAACGCGGTCTCGGTGATTGGCGAGAACGGCGCTTCGGTGGTTACCGGTATCTGCAAGAGCTGCGCCACCTCGTGATCGCTGTCCAGGAGGTTGAGCACACCGGCGGTCACGGTGTACCCCTTCTCCGTGAGCAGGTGCATCAGCGCTGTGCCCGAACCGCCACCGCAGATGAGATGGATGGTCTTCCCACTGTGGCCTTCGCGTGCTGCTTCGGTCTGCCCGCTTATCGACAGGGGCACAGGTGAGACATAGCACTGGTTCGTGACTGCATGGCGTTTCACGAGCACATTGGCACCGAAAGCAGTCTTGATATTCGCTGCCGTTAAGACCGTGTGAGGTGCGCCCATCGCGATGATCTTTCCACTGCGGAGTAACACGAGCCGATCACAGTACTGCGCAGCCAAATTGAGGTCATGGATGACTGCAACGACGATCAACCCTTCCTGCGTGGTTAACCGCTTGAGCAACTCCATGATCGCGATCTGGAAATTGATATCGAGGTGTGAAGTCGGCTCGTCGAGAAGGAGTACTTTTGGCTCCTGTGTCAGCGCACGCGCGATGATCACCAGCTGCCGCTCGCCACCGCTCAATTCCGTCACCGGTCGTTCGGCCAGCGGCCAGCAATTGGTCAGCTCCATGCTCCGTCGTGCAATCTCGATGTCCCGCTCGCTCTCCAGCTCCAGCCGGCCCAGATGCGGGTTACGGCCCATGAGCACAACGTCGAGCGCGGAGAACTCGAACTGAATGCTGGTATCCTGTGGTACCGCGGCGAAGCGCTGCGAGAACTCCTTATCCTTCATCTGCACCACCGCCGTACCGTCCAGGAGGATTGTGCCCGTCCGCGGTTTCAAGATGCGCGCAATGGTACGTAAGAGTGTGGTCTTGCCCGAGCCGTTCGGCCCGATGATGCCCAGTAGCTCGCCCGTTGGTGCCGTGAAGTCTACACCCTCAAGCACCTTCTTGCTCCCGTAGTACGCATCCACGTCCTTTATCTCGAGCGCCATCGCTATCCCCAGTAACGGTAATTACGTCGTATCAGGTGCCGCTTCTTCCTCCTTTACTGCGATCTTTACCAGCGCTGGCCGGATGACCTTGCCGCGGAACACAAAGCCTTTGCGCAGCACTTCGCGCACACTGTTCTCCTCCTCGCCGTCTCCCGCAGGCACCCGGGCTACCACCTCGTGCCTGAACGGATCGAATTGCACACCTTCCGCCGGGATCTCCTCAAGCCCCTCACGGTTCATCAGCTCCGTGAGCTGCTTCAAGGTCAATTCCACGCCCTTCACCAGCCCTGCTGAATTACCGTTCGCCTTCGCGTGATCGACGGCGACCTCTAAACTCTCTCGGATCGGGAGCAGATCGAGCATGAAGCATTCGCGAAGCTGGTCGCCAAGCTCGCACTTCTCACGCTCAACAAGCCGCTTATAATTCTCGAAATCCGCTCTCAGGTATTGCAGCTGGCTCAAATACGCAGGGTTATTACCGGTGGATCGCTCTTCGACCTTCTTTCGCTTCTCTGATAATTCCTCCTCCAGAATATCCAGGCCATCGCTGATCGCATCAAGCTTCTCCTCGGTCAGTCCGTTCGTATCAGCCAGCATCTCTCTGATCCTCGTTAGCTCTTTCACGATACCGCTAAGCTCGCCCTTGACACTCGTAAGCGCGCCTACCTCCGTTTCGACCATCTTACTGCATGCCGCTGCATCACGAGACAGACGCTCAATTCGATCCTCAAAACCCGGTGTCCTGCGCTCGTTGCTCTTTTTCATCGTTCACAAAGAAGACCACACCATGATACCAGTACTTAATTAATTTACCCCTGGAACTAAAAATCTTGATGATAGATCTTCCTAAGGTCGCTCCCTTGACTATGCTGACGGTATCGATACTTGACGGATACGTTGACGAGCCAACCTGCCTCGGTGTGCCGCCGTACATCAGTCCGTACCCACGCTATATCGCTGGTGCGGTCTGGAATCACGACCATACCGCACGGGTCGTGTATCGCACGATCGATCAACTCCGTGCAGAGCAGTCAATTTTAGAGGTGTTCGCACGATCTGATCTGGTCGTGGTCATTGCAGGCATGGCGGTTCCTGGCCGATATCTGTCGGGGTTCCCAGCAAGCCCGAACGAACTTCTCGCATTCTTCGCGGGCTTAAAGAAGCCTGTGAAGGTGCTCTGCGGCCCGTCTGCCCGGTACGGGTTCGGGTTGGCAGGCGGTAAACCAGTGCGTGATCCCCGTTTCGTTGCCGCGGTCTTTGACCTTATCGCGCAGGGTGATGGTGAGCTCATTGTTGCCGAGCTGCTGCGCAACAAGTTAGATGTGGATAGGGTGGATCCCGCGCTCTGCCGTTTAAATGCCAGCATGATACGGGATTCCGCGGTAACCGGCGCGCGAATCGTAGAGCAGCACCCGTTCTTCCCCCAGTACCTCATCACTGAAATAGAAACGTATCGAGGATGCCCGCGCAGTATCACGGGCGGCTGCTCGTTCTGCAGTGAGCCCAGCAAGGGCCCGCCCGATTTCCGGCCCGAGTCAGACATTTTGACCGAGATCGCGGCGCTGTACAGCACAGGCATTCGCCATTTCAGGCTCGGCAACCAGCCCTGCATCTTTTCTTATAGGGCGAAAGGCGCGGGTGAGGTAGAATTCCCGGAGCCCAACCCTGACGCTCTCGAGCGATTGTTTCACGGCATTCGTGCGATCGCGCCCGAGCTCAAAACGCTGCATATCGATAATGCCAATCCGGGTGTCCTCGCGCGCTATCCCCGAGAGTGCAGACGCATCGCAAAGAGCATTATCCAGTATCATACGCCCGGCGACGTCGCCGCGCTCGGTGTGGAAAGCGTTGACCCGATAGTGATCGCGCGGAACAATTTGAAGGCTGATGCGAACGAGGTTCTGAGTGCGGTAAAGCTCCTCAACGAGATTGGGTCTGCGCGAGGCGCGAACGGGCTGCCTGAGCTCTTACCTGGCTTGAACTTTGTCTTTGGGCTTGACGGCGAGAGCAAGGATACGTTCCGACAGGATTACCAGTTCTTGCAGCGGATTGTGGATGAGGGACTGCTGCTGCGCCGGATCAATCTCCGTCAGGTCATCCCCATTCCGGGCACGAAGCAGTTTGAGCTGGGGGACAAGCTCGTGAAACGCCACAAGCATGAATTCCGGCGGTTGAAGCATTATGTACGGACCGAAATAGACCGACCGATGCTGAAGCGCGTCGTGCCCGAGGGCACTATCCTGACAGATGTCTACCTGGAGATCCATGAGGGCAAGGTCACCTTTGGACGGCAGCTCGGTAGCTATCCCCTCCTCGTGGGGATTCCGGGCGTGCTCTCGCTGCATCAGTTCTTGGACGTGAAGGTCATTGGCTACGGCTATCGCTCGATCACCGCGGTCCCTTATCCGCTCGCGGTCAATACCGCCTCGCTTGAAACACTCACGGCACTGCCGGGCGTTGGCGCGAAGCGCGCAACGAGAATCGCAGCACGCAGACCGTTCAGGAATGCTGGCGAGCTCGTCCAAGCCCTCGATGATCCCGAGCTGGGACAGAAACTGCTTGAGTATATAACTGTTAAATAATGACAGCGGCAAAAGGTGGTTAGAGGTAATGTTCCTTGGCATTGATGTGGGCGGGGCGAACACGAAAGTAGCCACTTCTGAGGGCGTCGTCGAGTCCCTGTATGCTCCGATCTGGCATCGGAAGGTCTGCCTCTACGAGGTGCTCCCCGAGGTACAGCAGCGGTTTGGAGCAGAACTCGAGGCAATCGGTGCGGTAATGACCGGCGAGCTCAGTGACTGCTTCGCTACGCGTCGTGAGGGCGTCCTTTTCATTGCAGACGCCGTAGCGACGACCTTTGAAGATCCACGGTTCTTTGACCACGATGGTCAGTTCAGAGCACGTTCGGCAGTGGAAACCGACCCACTTGCTTTCGCCGCAACCAACTGGCTCGCATCCGCAATGTTCGTGGCACAGGAGTACCGCGATGCGATCTTTGTCGATATCGGCAGTACAACGACCGACGTGATCCCCATCATTGACGGAGTAGTAAGAGCGCAGCACACTGATCTTGAGCGCTTGAAACGTGGCGAGTTGATCTATTCGGGCGTGTTACGCACGAATGTCGCTGCAGTGCTCCAGCACGTGAACCTCAACGAGGACGAGGCGTGTAGAGTCTCTTCAGAGCTCTTCGCCATCACTGCAGACGCGTATCTCGTTCTGGGCGAGATAACAGAGAAAGAGTACAGGTGCACGAGCCCGAACTGGTACGCCTTCGTTGGCCGTGAGCTGGACGAGAAGAGCCAAACGAGCGCTTTACAACGCCTGGCGCGGGTGGTCTGCAGCGATTTAGAAGAGCTCGGCGAGACAGGTACAGTTGCGATAGCCGCGCAGGTGAAGCAGAAACAGGTTGCGGAGTTAGTAACTTCGTTAGAACAGATGAAGACGACCTATGGCCTAAGCCGAGTAGTAGCTGCGGGAATCGGGGATTTCCTCATCCATGCGGCCACGGACGCGGTGAATCTGCAATTCGTCTCGCTCGCTGCACGGTATGGAACTGACGTTGCCGCCACGTTTCCCGCGTTTGCACTCGCCAAACTCCTGGAAGCAGAGGTTACGGGAGGCGAGCGGTGATGACGAAGCCCGTGCGCGTTGCTGCTTTAACCGGCGGCATGGCGAGCGGCAAAACGCTCGTGCTCCAGCAATTCATGAAGCTCGGCGCGTATGTGATCGATTGCGACGTGCTCAGTCGCGAAGCGGCCACCCCGTGTTCGAAGGCCTGGTGGGAGATCGTGCGATGCTTTGGCATGGAGATCGTGCGGAACGATTTAGAGCTTGATCGGAAGCGGCTGCGTGATTTGATATTCAGCGATGCTGAGAAGCGCGTGGCGCTGGAAAAGATCATCCATCCGGAAGTGAAGCGGAAGATGAAGGAGCGAATCGCGGCGATCGAAGAACTAGCAGCACCGCACAACACACTCGTGGTCGTCGACGTACCCCTCCTGATCGAGGCAGGTGTGCAGCACGAATTTGATGCTGTTGTGCTGGTCTATAGCAGTGAGGAGACGCAGATACAGAGAATCATCGACCGAGAGGGCGTTACGAGAGCAGAGGCACGAAAAATGATCGCCCTACAACTACCCCTTACGGATAAGCTCCAATTCGCGGATTACGTTATATCGAATGAGGGCACGCGTGAAGAAACGGAGAAACAGGTACGCGCGATATTTGCAGAGCTTTCGCCATGAGATCCAGAGCTCACCTAAACGCCACTGATCTTCGTCTTTGACAAGCCGATCTCTGCGAGGACGAATAGATCAATTTCGTCGGCCAATTCGGCGAACTGCTCTTTGAACGACTGGAGATGGGTCCGAATCTCGTCGCTCACCTGCGCGATCGTGAGCTTCTCTTCGAGCTCGACCTCTTTATGATAAATATCATCAATTAGCATGAAAACACTCGGCTTTCTGATCTGAAACGCCCGAATATCGTCCATGATGTCCTCACACTCCTTATAACGGGCTAGAATTTCATTCCACTCCGCGGTTATCGCGTCACGGTCTCTCACGAACTCATCCAGTGTTCCTAAGAATGCTTTCGAAATAAACAGCTCTCTCTCCTCTTCTTCTACCATCGTCTGTGATGTTTTTGATATCGTCCAACCCTTAAATACTTTGCGATTCCTCGTTCGTCACCGTGCAGTACTGCTAAGCCGCCATTCACGCAGTCTGGACACTACGTACGTATCTCACACAGAGTTCAGTGCGGTCACCTCACGCACCTCGACCGCATTGCCCCGTCGTGATGCGACCATCTCCCCGCCCGCCATCTTCGCACGACCCACGCCAAACGCCTTCTCACCACTGAAAAGAACCTCATCGTTCACCCTAATCGCCGTGCCTGCATCAAGCACGCCAGGTGCCAGGATCGAGCCCCGGGGCAGGAAATCGGCTATGTGTACAGTATACGCAGCTAGAAGATCCGCAATCCGGCGCGCACCGTTTAGCGTGAGCGTGAGGAGTCCGTAAGCTGGCACAACGCGCGCGAGCACGACCCCGTCTGAGCTGAGCTGGTAGGCAGGGAACTTACCGGTAATCTTAAGCCGCGTCCCTGCAGCTTCTGAGAAGAGCGCACGACCCACACTGCGCCCAAACTGATAGTCCGCCATCGCCCTGAGCATGCTCGCTTTCTGCTCGAAGCCTGACAGTCGCTTCGTATCGCCGCAGAGCTCTGTGAGTTTCTCACGCAGCCGCTGCAGCGCGCTCGATGCGGTCATGTCCTCGTCCACATCGCAGGTTGAGATCACCTCGAGCTCTAAATCAGCTGCAACACTGAAACACATCTCGCGATACGGACCACTGAGATGTGCTACTATATGCTCGTACCGCGAATTATGTAGCTCGAGATAGTTGCGCAGACACGAGGCGACCCATGCGCGCTCTTCAGCATCCCAGTGACCGGTCACCGGAATGTCGTAGAACGCCGCGGGGTACACTGCCTCCAGCTCGCGCGGCACCACACCGAGTGGTGACGTCAGGATCACCTCGTGAACATGCCCCCGATAGGGCGCGATCGCGTCGCTGAACTTACGGTGCGATGGTGATCGCGAATAGGGCTTCCGCGCCGAGCAGGGCAAGAGCAGCAGAATACGCCGCTGCGGAGGCTCATAGCGATCCAAAACGCGGCGTGCAAATCGCTTCACCTCGACTCTCCACAAAGATTCCAGCGTGTTCGCCATCAGTACAGTATTTCGCGCGACTGGCGTTCGCGGCTCGAAATACGCTGCCTCCTCAAGATCCAGGAGACGTAGCACTGCGGTCAGGAACGGCGAGGACCGCACCCTCAGCTCGAGGTACTCACGCATCGTGCCGGCCCGTATGTGCGTCCTGACCTTCTTCAGCTCCTGCTCGAGCAGGAGCGCATTGTGCTGCGCCAGGAGCTGCCCGCGCACTTTGTCATCCCGTTCACGTAACTCGTCCGCACGTATAGATGAGCAGATCGAGCAGACACACGGCAGCTCTTCCAGATCTGCTAACTCGAGAGCGCCTTCTTCTGTATGGTACAGGCCCTGATAGCCCTGGATTACGGCACTCGTGTCGTCCACGAGGTCAACACCCAGGTAGATCAGCACGGCGACATTCTCGGCCGTGGCAATGCCAGGCACCCATAACGCGGTATCCGGCGGGATCGTCTCACGAGCTGCGATAACTCGGCGAACGAATTCCCGCGGACTGTGCAGCAGCGCGGATGCATAGGAGAGCACGTAGCTATCGACGTGTAACGAAGGAACTGCTTCGTTCAGTTTGCTAAAGAGCGGATGAACGGAAGGTAGGAGCACGGCACCGCGAGGAGCGTGCCAGTTCTCGGTCTCAAAAAGCTCAGGAAAGTCTGGATCTTCAACTGAGCGAACTGCAAAGCCCTCCTTACCGCTGCGTAAGGAATCACCATGAAAAAGCAGCGGGGTCTGCTGCTTCTCCTCTTTCAACGATAGAAGACCAAGGCGTGCCGCGCCGTCTCTTCTCCTGACCTCGTAAAAGGTGCTCATCGGTAACTATTAAAGGTGGCGAGCGTTTTTGAAGCTTCGGTGTTAACCGTCGTGGTTGTGTCATAACCGGCATCGTTCTCAAAGAGGATTCGATACGAATCAGAACGATACGCTGAGGACTTTGAACCTGGATGCG
>JAFGKP010000013.1 GCA_016928455.1 Methanomicrobia archaeon | reverse complement strand
GGAGATGCAGACCGATTGGAACGGCAGCTCCAGAGCTTCTTCGCTGACTTCCCGCGCGTGGAGCATGAGCAGGTGCGTGGTGCCGTGGTACCTCACGCGGGCTATATGTATTCGGGCCGTGTCGCAGCGAGTGTTTACGCCCGGCTGCCGCGTGCAGACACCTTCGTTATCCTCGGCATCAATCATCAGGGTATCGGCTCGCTCATTGCGGCGTCTGCAGAGCCCTGGGAGACGCCCCTGGGCGTGGTTGAGACCGATGAGACGTTCGTTGATGCTTTACCGAAGCGGATCATCGATGTGGATGAGACGGCGCATCGGTATGAGCATTCCATCGAGCTTCAGCTCCCGTTCCTTCAGTTCTGCTTTAAAAAGTCGTTCCGTATCGTGCCGATCAGCATCGGACTGGGGGACGTGGAAACAGCGCGTGAGATCGGGGACGATCTGGCCAGTACGATCGCCGCATACGATAAACGCGTGCTCATCATTGCATCATCTGATTTCACGCATTACGAGCCCGAAAAGATCGCGCGGGCCAAGGACGAGTATGTGATCGAAGCGATCAAGGAGCTGGACGTGCCGAAGTTCTTCAAGCGGGTGTACGAACGGAACGTGACCGCGTGTGGTATTGCGCCGATCGGTGCGATGATGCAGGCAGCCAGACAACTCGGGGCAACGAGCGGCATCGTGACCACGTACATGACGAGCGGTGACGTCACTGGCGAGCGATCCAGCGTCGTCGGCTACGGCGGTATTATTATCGTCTGATTTTCATTACAGTACCCGACCGTCCCTGCATAGATAGCACGGCACCGCACGGCAGGCAGGCATACCGAAACCATGGAGGAACTAAAGCGCGCGCGTACGTTGATCCCCGCCTGCAGGGTCTTCTTTGCTGAATTCTTGCACAGCGACCTCTTCATCGAGGAAGCCGGAGCTACAACGCTCATCACGCCCACGGGTGCACGCTGTCAGCTTCTCTATACAGTGGGCGCGATAGAATCGGTGGAAACACGGGGCAACATCGTTCGGATACAACTCAATGACACCACCGCGTCGGTGCCCGTGTTCGCGCCACAGGGTCTTTATCCCGCTGAACCAACGACAGAAGGTGCCAAAGCAGAGCGCTATCTCGCGGTCAGCGGAACAGTGAACGTGCGTATGCACGCCGATGGCAGCAAACGCGCGCTGATTCTAGCAGAAGCGCTGGGGTTCGTCGAGGACCGTGCACGTGCAGCCTGGCTTCTCACGACTGCGATGCGAACGATGGAGCGTATCGAGCAGCTTCGGATCTTTTCGAGCGACCTGAGCTCGTTAATGGGCGTGCCGAGTGAGCATGTACGTGAGCATTACGCGCTCGATACTGAGCACCTGGACGCACTTGCAGGCATGGCGATCATCGCGGTCACCGGCCTGCTGGCCCACTACAGGGCACAAACGCGATCACTTATCGAAGAGCAGATTAAAAAGTTGGGCAAAAGCGGGTTGGATCGGGCACAGTTGCTCGACCGATTGAGGCGCGGTCAAGGATTCCCGGAGACCTGGGTGGGTGAGGTCCTAGACGGGCTCATTCTCGAAGGGCGGTGCTCTGAGTCGGAGAGTGGCGTTGTACGGTGCGAGCGCAGGTGAATAGTGAGCGAATGGTTCGGTGGTGATTCAAAGTAGGTTGTAGCGGTATTGACTTGACCTGAATTTGTTCCTTCATTTCAAATACGGTACTGATCAACTCCTTGCCGCTATAACTAAAAAAATGACCGCCTGGGTGTTACTGCATCGTAATTGTTACCGGCAGTATCAGGCGGCGATAGATAGCATGACAAAGGTTAAATACCTATGGTTCCTTCTCTCAGCTATGGACTCTATTCTTGGAAGTATGATGACCCAGGTGTCATCAGGTGATAATCTTTCCGCCATCAGCAAGTCAGTCGGCGGCGATGAAACTGCGGTCAAATCAGCCCTCAGTATGGGCTTGCCCATGCTGCTCGGTTCAATGTCGAACACCGCGTCCAAGCCTGGCGGAACGGATATGCTGACCAACATGATGGCGCAGACCGGTGGCAGCGACCCCATGGCGAACCTCAGCGGTTTTCTTGGCAGCTCGGCGGCTGCTGGCGGTGGTGGCATGTTGAACAGCCTGCTGGGCAGTCAGCTGACCCCGATCCAGAACGCCATCGCTCAGAAGACCGGACTGCCTCCCGAAGTAGTTGGCAAGGTGCTGGCAATCGCGGCACCCATGCTTATGAGCTACGTGGGGAAGATGGTTACCCAGAAGGAGATGGGTAATGCAGAGCTCACCACAGTCCTCGGGGAGCAGTCCAAGCTGGCCATGCAGTCGTCGCCTGAGGCAGCCAGCATGGCAAAGGAATTCATGGGTACGCAGGAGCGTAGTGGCGGTCTCAGCGGCCTGCTGAAGAAGCTCCTGAAGGTCTGAACTCAGGTGAAAAATAATACGCTGCGGCTGCGACTGACATCAGACCATCACCACGAATCAGCCGCTATCGGCAGCTCGTTCCAGAGCAACTCGAGCAAGCCCGCTGTCCGCAACTCGTTCGCCGGTATCAGCAGTAGCCGAAGTTACTCCTGCTCCGCGTTCCGCAGTTGCCCATGCGCGATCGCTCGGACCTCTGCATCGCCCTTGCGAGTAGTTACGGAAGGTCACGAATCAATCCGCTTCTGATTCTGAATCTCCTGATACCAGCGACAAAACTGTTCTGAACGCGTTATCTTACCTATCACACCGAACATCGTGTCAGCAAAATCATGCGGGGGGTGGGATTCGAACCCACGTATCCCTGCGGAACAGGATCTTAAGTCCTGCGCCTTTGGCCAGCTCGGCTACCCCCGCGGTTCGCTCCGTTAGCTAACTAACAGTTGGCTTTCCAAACTATTAAGTTTCGATGGGCGCCGCAACAGATCAGTAGACGACGCGTTCGAGCGCATCGAGCTCAGCAGCATCCTTAAGCTCTCGTGCGATGCGCCTGCCCGTGCTCATGGGCTCGTTGTAAAGAAGGTGCGAGTAGGGTGAGCCGTTGATGTACAGGTTGGTGCCCGCAACGATACGGGCAGAGATCTCGAACGCGACGAAGTCCAGCTCGTCGGTGCAAATGGTCTCGACACAGAACGGGCCGATAAGACCCGGGCTGAAGAGCTCTTGTGAGGCGGTAACGACGCTCTGACCGATCTCTAGAATCTTCGGGAGTAGCGACTCGCGTGCGACCACCGGGAGATTACCGGTAACGACGAACGAGGGCTCAGGCGTGCGATCCTGCACAAGCGCGCCGAGCCGTGCAAGCCCGTCAATGTTGGATTCGTACCGTATGTCCATGCTGAGCAGCTCCAGGCGGTCCTGCAACGGCGAGTAGAAATAATGGGGGTAGAACCGTGTGCCGATCACAAATTCCTGGATCGTGAACTGCGCTTTATCGCTCAGGTTCAGGTTTTCGAGCTTCTGCGCGAATTCGGCCTCACTGCTCGCCAGGAAATAGCCGCGGCCGCCCTTCGCACCCGGGAATTTCACGAGCACCAGTCGGTCTATCTCTTCAGGGCTCGTGAATTCCAGCGGCAGTCTCAGACCGGCATTGAGCAGCCATGCACGCTCCTTTACACGATCAGATTCCCATTCCAGAACCGCTCGGTTGCCAAACAGTGGCACCGCGAGCTCGTTCTCGATCCGCCGTGGTGAGAGGTATTCCACAAAGGACCCGTGCGGGATGAGGATAGCGTTTCGGACGATGAGCTGCTGCTGAAACGTACCATCCATCAGCTCCTGGTACCGCCCGATCGTGAGAATCTCATCTGCTACCCCGAATTGCTGGTAGACTTGTTCTGTGCCGTGCCGACAGACCGCGAGATTCCTGAAGCCTTCGTCTCGTGCACCTTTGAGTATCTGGAGCGCGGTATGACTCCCGACGGTAGCGACCGTCAGCTCATGGTTAGCATAACCAGCCAGAACGCGTTGAATCTCATCTGGTGTGATCATCTCGTGTCAATTAGATTATGTTACGTCACCGTCTCTGCCAGGCGATCCGATTCGATGGCCTTCTTGAGCTCCAGAGCTACTCGCTTGCCCACCGAGAGCGATTCGCCGTAGAGATAGCCCGAATAGGGCGTAAATCGTGTTCCGGGCGAGCCCTGCACACGCATGGAGATGTCAAAGATGACTGCGGTCTCCTTCGGCGGCCCGGGCGTAAAGGTGCCCTGCAAGGCAAACGGGCCGATAATTCCTGGCGGATACTCATCCTTTGCCACGCGCACGAACTGCTCACCCAGCTCGAAGATCTGCTCTAAAAGCGATTCCTTAACCGTGCAAGCGATGTGTCCAGCCTCGATGGCCTTGACGTCCAGATACTTGAGCGCTTCGAGCTGCTGCGAGGCCGGCAGCCGCAGAATACCGTCCAGATTCGTCTGTCGTCGCGTATCTGTACCCAGCAGCTCAAGTCGATCGTCTAATACTGAATAGAAGTAATTGAAGTTCGACTGAGCGCCCATTACAAATTCCTCGATCACCGCTTTCTTCAATCCCGCTTCCGTTATCTTCCCGGCACGGATCATCTCCTGCGAATTCGTATAGAACTCATCGGGCGACGAGGCAAAGAAGAACGCGCGTTCATACGTTCGCTGCGCCTCCGGAGCCTTGACGAGTACCAGCCGATCGATCTCCTCAGGGCTCTTGTATACGCGCGGATAAGGGATTCCGCCTTTCTCCATCAGGTAATATTGGTTCCTGTCCGCATCGCGTTCCTCTGCACGGAGCATACGCCGCGAGCCGAACAGTGGCAGTAGAAATTCGTTCTCTATACGATCGAAGCCGACATAAACCTCAAATGAGCGGTGCGGGATGAAAATAACATTCTTCGTACGCATCTGCCGCTGCACACGCTCCTCCGTGATCTCCGTGAACCTATCGAGAACGATTGTCTCGTCGACCACACCGAGCGCGCCCTGCGTGCGAAAATACCGATCGTATGTTTTATCTCTGCCCTTCTGGCACACCACCAGCGTCTTGAAGCCCAGATCCTTCGCGCCGCGGCAGATATCCAGTGCGGAATGAGATCCGAGAATCCCAATTGTTAGTTCTTTTGGAGCATAGTTAGCTAAAACCCCACATATCTCATCCTGAGTAATCATCAGAACCACCCGTGTGTGTTTTTATTTGTCCACGGACGTTATAAACATTGAGCTTTCAGGTAACCGCGAAAAGCATCCTGGACTGGAGCAATGGTGAAGTTCATAACTCTGGAGGACTATTATACTGAGCAGGAGCCGATATCGAGCGAAGATAAAGTAGAGGCGCAGCACGAGCAGGAGCAAATCGAGAAGCCTTTCGTCTTCATTAACGCTGCGATGAGCGCGGACGGCAAAATCGCAACTATACAACGAACGCAGACGCGAATCAGTGGCATCAAAGATTTCGACCGCGTTGACGCGCTGCGTGCCGAGAGCGACGCGCTCATGGTGGGCGTTGGCACTGTTTTAGCGGACGATCCGTCATTAACCGTGAAGTCACAGAAGCGGCGTGAGCGGCGGAAGCGTGCGGGTATGGACGAGAATCCGTGGCGAATCGTGGTGGACAGTAAGGCACGAACACCAAGTGATGCTGAAGTCCTGAACAAAGGCGAAGGCAAGCGAATCGTTGCCGTCTCCGAGCAGGCGATTGTGGAGGATATTGGTCGTCTGGGCGAGAAAGCGGAAGTACTCGTCTGCGGCCAGACTGAAGTTGACCTGAAGCGGCTGCTCCACGATCTGGCACTCCGCGGCGTTCGAAAAGTGATGGTTGAGGGCGGCGCACGGCTGAACTGGTCGCTTCTCTCTCAGAGGCTCGTTGATGAGATCTACACCTTCGTTGGCAATCTGGTGATCGGTGGCGATAGCGCGCCGACGCTCGTTGATGGTCGTGGCTTTGACACCCTGGAAGCACTGCTGAAGCTACAGCTCATACGCACGGAGAAGCTGGATGAGGGGATCCTGCTGCGCTGGCGTGTGGTGAATGAGGTGCCGAAAGCGTACGAGAACGACCATGAAACTGCCTGACGGGATTACGAAGTTCGAGGAGCTCGCCTAGATCACGACCCGGAAACTGGAGAACGAGCAGGGCGAGAAGACGGGCACCATATTGCTTTACCGTAAGAAAAGCGAGGAGGTGTTTCTCTATACCTTGGCCTGTCCATACTGCTGCACCGAGCAGAAGTCTCGTGTCATACTCAAACGAAGGCCGTACCGGATTACTTGCAGCACTTGCAGCAAGGTTATTGTGATCGAGAAGCTCTCAAAGTAAATCAGCAATCATGTATTTGCGTTTTTAGTACTTTTCCCATTATTTCTTCTAACTCGTAACACCACTGCTTCAATACTGCGTTCCGCTCATCGGAGAGATGCCTGCCTCTGCAATGCATAATTCCATTGCGAATATGCTCTAATTCATGCAACTTCTGTGTCCACTCTTTAGGATTAATAAAAGTACTGAATACACTTTCGTTTTTTCTAATGATCTCTGCATAGTCATAAAATTGCATGAACGGTAATTCCGAGCAATTGATCTCTTCTTTAAGCGAATCATCCTTCCTTGCTGCGCACATCATTCTGACATTCTCAGGTACACCTCTTCGCCACCACGTTTTTTCACCATATTCTTCTTCCAGTACAGTTTTAACGAATTCCCTGATGTTTATCTCGAACCACTCGATTAGAGCATGATTCTCCAGGATTATGTTTTCTGTTAAGTTCTCTACTTCTCGCATCTTCTTAGGAAATTCGAGTTTTGTCTTACGCAATTTAATCTTATCAATGAACGTTTTAGCAGGTTCTAAAGTGTTGTCTGCCTCTAATGCTTTCTTAAATTCACGTTCTGCTTCAATAAAATCAGCTTTTTGAAGTAGTGTCTTGCCCAGATAGTAATGTGGCCATGCTGCAGATGAAATACCTGGTAGTGCTGTTCTAAAATTGTCTTCTGCCCCTATTAAATCCCCGTTTTGAAAATCTTCTCTTCCTAGATAGTAATATGAGTAATATCCCCAATATGACTCAGGAGCCAATTTAATAGCTTTTCTGAACCATTCTTCGCCGGACTTACCCTGCTTGAACAATTCTTGCCCCCTACGGTAACAGGTTTTTGCAAGTTCGGGAGCCGTTTTTCTCGTCGATCTTCCTGCGCTTTTTGCTCCACTGCGTGGCGGGATTAGACTCCCACATTCAACACATACCCCATGAATCGTCTCCACGAAATCCCCGCAGAACGGACAAAATTCGTGCTCTTCTACATCATCCGTTCCGATAAACGGGGCACCATACTCCCATCTGTCGCCCCATGGGTTCTCTTCGTCTTCTTCATTCATTTTTCGTATCTCACCCATGATCGTTTCCTCCGATAACAATACGTAATATAAACAAGCATCTGCTAAATATTTTATCCGTGTGGGCTAAAATCGGATACCAGACTTCAGTCTGATCAGGTATGAACGGTCGTCTCACAACGTGCGCACGCTCTCAGAGGCAAACCTTTATCCATGTTCAGACTCTTAACCTACCGTTAGATCTCCTGTACCCGAGCGGCGTGGGCGAAGAAGATCGTGATCCAGGATGAACCTCATAGATGCGGTCGTTGCACTTTTCTCTAATATATATGTCCGGGTACTCGTGGTCTCGCTCGCCGCGTTTCTTGTTATTATCGTGCTTAATAAGTTTCTTCGAAAAGGCCTCGCCACCACGAAGCTTCCGGCGGACGCGCAGGTATTTGTACGGAAGACGCTGGTTTATCTCTTCGTTTTTGGCGTCTTGATGTACATTATCCAGGCGCTGGATCTAGGTGCTATTTTCTATCCCGTGATGGGTGCTTCGGTTCTGGTTGGCGCTGCGCTCGCATTGGCTGTGAAGGATATTCTGGCCGATGCGGTAGCAGGATTCTTTCTCCTTACTGACGAACATTTCAATATCGGTGACGAGATCACCACCCAGGGCTATCGTGGTGAGATCATCGACGTCACCTTGCGAAAAACGCGCCTGAAGACTGCTGACGGCACGATCATCGTGCTGGCGAATGGTAAAATCGACTCTTCTGGCTGGGTCTTGCATCACCAAAAGCAGCAACGGGTAGAATAGCAGATTGGTATGGTCCGCGCACCCACGCTCAGCATTAGACGCTCCTCTCTGAATGGAGGCAACGACGTGGCCATTCCGACGTCTTTAGTTGTTACACGGGCGGAGGAGCACATTACGCATCCTCCTTGTAAATCGGCTTCTCCGGCACCAGATAGATCGTCCAGAAGACTAGCAGCGTTATGATCGCTTTGACCACGATATTGGTATAGAACATCTCGGTCATGGCCGTCGCGCTGATAATACCGGAGAATGCGATGAGCGGGAAGAGCACGCTATCAACAGGGATGGAGATAGAGTTGGAGACGAAGACCCTGCTCCACTGCGGCCGATTCCTGCCAATGCCCGTCGTCCAGAGATGATAGACATGGGTATCAACGAGCTCAGCAATGAGCGCGGTGATGATAGAGCCGAGCACGATCCTGAGCTGGAGTGAGAATATCGTCTGCCACCACGCGCCACCTTCTGCGGAGCTGATGATGCCGAAGAGGAACTGCCAGGCGGCTTGACCACCTCCCTCGGCCCAACTGGGCTCCGCGGGCATGACCACCACGAGCTGGAAATAGAGCGCGGCACAGAGATTGATCGCCGCGGCCAGCCAGATAGTGGTGATAGCCGCCTTCTTGCCCAGCTGCTTGTGGATCAGGTCACGCCAGGTGAACGTGAGTGAATAGATGAACCCTGCGTCCATCACGAGTTTGCCAAAGAAGGTGACTTTGGTGGCTGCGACGTTGCCCGCAAATGAGAAGAACAGGTAGAATCCGCAGAGTATGATGGTGGCCTGCGTCTTATCTATGGTGAATAGTGGTTCCCGGGCGCGAATTTTCCGGGGTACTGCTCGCCAATCTACTGCAACCATTTCTGCTTCAGTTCTCCCAGGGTGTCGTCGCGAATGGACGCACGTATCAGCTCCATGAGCCGGAGCATGAAATGAAGATTATGCATCGAGGCCAGCCGGAAATACGCAAGCTCGTTGACGGTGTACAGGTGCCGCAGATAGGCGCGCGAGTAGCGCTCACAGCTCGGGCAGGTGCAGCCGGGTTCGATGGGGCGCGAGTCAGCCCTGAACTTCCCGGATTTAATGCTTATCCTGAACTTATTATCACGTGTGCCGCCGGCTTCGGGCGAGATGAGCAGGTTACCCCGTCGTGCGAGTCTCGTCGGTGCGACACAGTCGAAGGTATCGATCCCGCGCTCCACGCACGCGAAGATGTCTTCGATCTCTCCGATGCCCAGGAGGTGTCTGGGCCGCTCGTCCAACCGGGGCACGACCCAGTCCAAAACCTGATGCATATCGCTCTTGGAGTTGCCGAGCGAGCCGCCAATGGCAATACCGTCGAAGGGCAAGGCGGTGATGAACGCGGTACTCTCGTGTCGTAGATCCTCGAACCAGCCACCCTGAATAATGCCATAGATCGCCTGGTTTCTGTCATGGTAGTGCAACGAGTGCCCGGCCCACTCGTGGGTTCGCTCCATCGCCAGCCGGGTGTACTGGTAATCAGAGAGGGGCGAGGTGCACTCGTCAAACGCCATAATGATGTCCGAGCCGAGATTGGATTGGATTTCCATCGAGCTCCGGGCGTCCAGGAATCGCCACGCGCCATCATGGGCAGACTTGAAATGTATGCCTTCGTCCGTTATCCTGGTCAGGTTTTCCCGCTTCTCTCTGGTCGCTCGGCCGTCCGGGAAGATGCTACCGATCTTTGAGATGTTGTGCTCACGGCCGAAACCCAGTGAGAACGCCTGGAAACCTGCGGAATCGGTGATGATTGGCCGCTCGAAACCCATGAACCGGTGCAGACCGCCCAGGTCCTTGATGAGTTCGTCTCCCGGCTTGATGTGGAGGTAATACGCGTTGGCCAGAACGCACTGCGCGCCCAGGGCGGTTAGATCATCAGACCCCAGAGCCCGCACCGAGGCAAGCGTAGCTACAGGCACGAAGTACGGCGTCTCGATGCAGCCACGCCGGGTTTT
>JAFGKP010000001.1 GCA_016928455.1 Methanomicrobia archaeon | reverse complement strand
TGGGCCTCGGCTTGAAGCAGTTGCTCGCAGGCACGCGGAAGTTCAAACTGGATCTGATCGATCGGAGTGACCTGGCCGCGCTCAGTGCGCTTGCCGCTGAGGTTACGGGCGTGCCGATGATGCATGAAGTTGAGCAGGATCTGATGGAAGGGATCTTGCTCAAATGACGCGTGAAGACAAAAAGGAAAAAGAATAGGAGGGAAGAGCGAAAAAATGTTCATTCCAGAGCGATTCGTAGAGGAGCAAGTGCGGGACCTTCAGAGGAAACTGGGGACGGGAAAAGCAGTCATCGCGGTAACGGGTGGTGTTGATACCACGCTTGCTGCGGTATTGACGCAGCGCGCGATTGGGAAACGGACGTTGGCAATATTGATCGCCGATGGCTTGATGCGGGGAGAGGAGGTAGCGCGCATATCCGGCTTTTTGAAGAGGAGTGCCATGCAGGTCAGAACCGTTGACGCCGCGAAGGAGTTCGAGAACGCATTGAACGGCGTTACTGAACGTGAGGAGCTGAGAAGAGTGTATCAAAACGCATTCTACTCGGTCCTCGGCCGCGTGATGCACGAGGAGAAGGCAGAGTATTTGGTACAGGGCACGACCGCGGCAGATGTGGTAAGGACAGAGGAAGGCAATGAGCTACCCGATGACATCTTTGAAGAGATTCGACTGATCGACTCGCGACGGGACGGATTAACGATCGTTGAGCCGTTACGGAAGCTGAACAAGCACGAAGTGATAAAGCTCGCAATGAGTCTGGGCTTACCGCCTGAATTTGTGGATCGTCAACCGTTTCCCGTGGTTCTGGACACGCTCCGTGAGTCGCTGGTGAAGTAAAGAAAGGTTGGATCCCGCAACACCGACCGCGGTATTTCTAGTCCTGCGTTAGAATAACTGTTGGTGGCCTCAGATTATGATCGCGATCATTGACTACGGTATCGGGAACCTCTTCAGTATCTACAATGGGCTGAAGCGCGTGTACGATCAGCCGCTGCTTGTCACCCTGGACGGGGTCGCAAGCCTGAAGGATGCAGCCGGGATTATTGTACCGGGCGTCGGGGCGTTTGACGACTGCGCACGCAGCTTCAGGCCATTTGCCGCGATCGTAATTGAATGTATCGAATCGGGTGTGCCCGTCCTGGGCATCTGTGTGGGAATGCAGCTCCTCTTTGAGGGAAGCGAGGAGGGCTCTGAAACGGGGTTAGGATTGATCCCGGGGAGCGTGGTGCGGCTGCCGAAGACCGTAAGAGTGCCGCACATGGGCTGGAACAACCTTGCGATACAGCGACCGACTCAACTGCTCGACGGGATCACTGAACGCGATTACTTCTACTTCGTGCACTCATACCACTGTGTGCCGCGCGATGCTGCCCGTGTCATAGCATCGGTCGACTACGGTGGGGCACTGGCAGCGGCGGTGCAGCGCGATAACCTTTTTGGCGTGCAGTTTCACCCAGAGAAGTCGTCGAAGAAGGGATTGCACATCTTACGCAACTTCGCCGCTATCGCTCAAGGTACGTAACTGCGATGTTAACAAAGCGAATCATCCCCTGTCTGGACTGCGATCTGGCTCTCCCGGAAGGAAGAGTGGTCAAAGGGATCGAGTTTCAGCGCATCACGTATGCGGGCATCCCCTGGGAACTTGCCCGTGAGTACGATAAGCAGGGCGCGGACGAACTCGTCTTCCTGGATATAACGGCGTCTCATGAACGGCGGGAAACCATGGCGCACGTGATCGCGAAGACCGCGAGCAACGTGTTTATACCGCTGACCGTCGGCGGTGGGATTCGTAGCGTCGAGGACGCGCGCCGAATGTTCAACGCGGGCGCGGATAAGGTCTCGATCAATACCGCAGCGCTGCTCAGGCATGAGCTGGTGAACGACGTTGCACGTATCTTCGGCAGTCAGGCGTGCGTGGTGGCGATCGATGCGAAACGGCGGTACCTGCAGAATGCGGCAGAGGTGAAGGCTGCAACAGAGGCAGGCAGAGCGCTCATTGAGACGCCTGAGGGCGCCTGCTGGTTCGAGTGCTCCTATTACGGTGGCAGGAAGTTCACGGGGGTTGACGCCGTGCAGTGGTCGAAAGAAGTCGAGGAGCGGGGTGCAGGTGAGATACTGCTCACCAGTATGGACAGAGACGGCACGAAGGACGGGTTCGATCTGGCGTTAACGCAGGCAGTTTGCGATCGTGTGAACATTCCGGTGATCGCATCAGGCGGATGCGGATTGCCCGTGCACATGAAGGCCGTGTTCGAGCGCACAGACGCGTCCGCAGCGCTCGCGGCATCAATATTCCATTACAAGGAATATACCATTCAGGAGGTAAAGCGGTATTTGCGGGAGAACGAAGTTCACGTGCGAGTGTAAGAGGGCGCATAACTTTTATCCAGCAGGCCAATCGAAGAGTCTTCGAGTTTATCCTTCTCAACGTGCTTTACGTTCGATCGAATAGTCGGTAATATCAAGGAACCAATACCCGTTCTCCAGGCGTTTCTCGGTCTTGAGTACCGCTATGCGGTTCTTGAAGAGGGGCCCATCAATAACAAACGTGTGGAATTCACCGTATTCGCCGCATGGGTCGATAGCCGGCTTCATGCTTCGGAGATCATGCAGAAAACCTCCATCCAGTTTCCTACCCAGCCATTCCTCATCGAGTATATCGGCCCTCGTGCTCACGATGATTGCCTCAAAGCCCGCGTCGATGAATTCGCTCAGGAGCTGCTCGGTATCATGTTTCCAGAACGGTACATACAGGGTAAGGTCCAACTCAGTGCAAATCCTGGTCACCAGGTGCTCATGCAGAGCTATATGGCCAAATACCGCACCGTCTATTCCGGCACCGCTCGAATTTAATTCGCGGACCACCTTCTTGAATTCCGCCTCAAAGGAGACAAAACCGGTACACAGCAACGGAATTCCAATCGCTTCTGATTGCGCGAATAGCAGGTCCTTGTTCAGGTTATGAGGTGCGGTCTTCTTCAGATCTCTGAAATTCAAGAGATAAGCGACTTCAAAACCGTTCAGCATCGCTTTGTAACAGGCAAAACAGCCGTCCTTGCCACCGGTCCACGAAACGACCACCGTGCCCTTGTTCTTCTGGTGTAATGTCTTATGGTGCATGGAGGTTATGATCACCGCTAACTGGTACGTAGCTTGCTCTTTTTTGGATATTTGAAACCGGAACAGAAAAGGTAAGAAAGAACTGTGTGCGCAGCAGGAAGTACGGCGATTGCGCTACTCACCCGGAACTGAATCGCAGGAATTTGGCATTGATAGCAACGATCACGGTGCTCGCCGCCATCAGGGCCGCACCGACCGCGGGATTGAGCAGTATACCTGCCCAGTAAAAGGCTCCTCCCGCTAGAGGCAGCGCGATGGCATTGTATCCGGTTGCCCAGGCCAGATTCTGGCGCATTTTTCCATACGTGCGCTCTGAAAGCTTAATCAAGTTCAGCACATCAAGCGGATTGCTCCTCACGAGGACGATATCAGCGGTCTCCATCGCCACATCGGTACCAGCGCCTATGGCAATTCCCACATCCGCTACCGCCAGGGCGGGAGCGTCATTGACGCCGTCCCCGGTCATCGCAACCGTCAGGCCCCGGGATTGTATCTCCCTGATCTTGTCCGCCTTCTCATCCGGGAGGATTCCCGCGAAATACTCATCCAGGCCGAGTTCCTCAGATACCCATCGGGCGACCTCTTCGTTATCGCCCGTCAACATCATGCACGAGGTGCCACGTGCTTTAAGACCTGCTATTGCTTCCCGGGATTCCGCTCGTATGATGTCTCCCAGTGCTATGGCCCCGAGCACCTCAGCCTCTTGCACCACATAGATGATCGTGTTTCCGCTGGTTGAGACCTCGCGGAGTTTATCCTCATCGATCGCTATATGTTTCTCTCGCAGATATCCCGGCCCGACCACCAGTGTGCGTTTCCCTTCGACCACGCCCTCAGCTCCTTTGCCCGGAATGGATTTGAAATCCTCCACGGAATACGTTTCCTCAGACCGTTCCACGATCCCCCGAGCCAGAGGATGTTCCGAGTTCTTTTCAACCGAGGCCGCGATCTTCAGGAGCTCATGCTCATCAATGGACTCATGGAACGGTATGATCGCGGTTACGCCGAAACGACCCTCGGTCAGCGTTCCGGTCTTATCGAACACCACTGCGTTGATGTTTCTGGCATGCTCGAATGCCCTTCGGTCCCGTATCAGCAGACCATGCTTGGCAGCCAGCGCTGTGGACACTGCCACGACCAGCGGTACGGCGAGCCCGAGGGCATGCGGGCAGGCGATCACCATTACCGTCACGGAACGCTCCAACCCGAAAACAAAGGTCTCTTGCGCCAGCAGGTACCAGGCACCGAACGTTATGGCTCCGCCCGTGAGGGCGATGATGGTAAGGTAGAGCGCGGCCCTATTGGCCAGATCCTGTGCCCGTGATTTGGATTCCTGGGCTTTCTTCACCATATCCACGACCTGGGCCAGATATGATGCGGCCCCGGTCTTCTTGATTTCCACCACCAGGGCCCCCTCGTGGTTGACCGAGCCGCCTATCACTTCATCACCTTCTGATTTGCTCACCGGGATGGATTCTCCCGTGAGCATTGATTCGTCAATGGAGGACTCACCTTCAATGATCTCGCCATCCACGGGCACTTTCTCCCCCGGTTTGATCAACACTCTATCCCCGACCTTGAGATTCTCTACAGGAACATCCTCCGTTTCGTCTCCCTCCACGATCCGGTGCGCTTGCGATGGCATCAGCTTGACCAGCTCCTCGAGGGCACGTGATGCCCCCATGACCGACCGTATCTCGATCCAGTGCCCCAGGAGCATAACGTCGATCAGGGTAGCAAGTTCCCAGAAGAAGATCTTGCCCGGTAACGCGAGCACCACAGCAGCACTGTAGAGATATGCCACGGTGATCGCCACCGCTATAAGGGTCATCATTCCGGGCTGCCGGTCCAATAACTCCGTGATGATGCCCTTGAGAAAAGGATAGCCGCCGTAGAGATAAACAACGGATGACAGCAGCAAGAGCACGTACAATTCACCCGGGAAACTGATAACCTCCTCGACCCCCAAAACCGCCTGGATCAAGGGTGAGAGAAAAAGAATGGGAATGGTCAGCACGAGGGAAACGAAAAACCGCTTTCGGAAATCCTCTAGCATCTTCCGGTGATGGTTTCCGTCGTGTCCTTTCATCGTTCCGGCACGCATCTGCTGCTCGTCACGCATCTCCATCTTACCGTGTCCTTCATGCCCGTTCATATGATCTTTGATCCACCGACATTTCTTACGGCCAGCTGGTCTGATAAGAAAAATAGCTCACAAGAGAGATGAAAGCATCCCTGAACTAGCGATTTTAAGAAAGAAGCGACATTCGTCTATTGTAAATCTAGGGGAAGGTTATAGCAACCACACCCTCATACACCTCTTCCGCAGGCCCCTGCAGATACGCACCTTCCGCCTTCACCTCGACGACCAGATCCCCGCCCCAGGTATGAACGGTGACGGGCTCGTTCTTATGCACCAACCCGAGCTTATAGAGCGTCAGAACGGAAGCCGTAGAGCCAGTCCCGCACGCTAAGGTCTCGCCGACACCCCGCTCAAAGGTCCTCACGGTTAGTTCCTTTATACGTCCTTCACGGCGCACGACGAAATCGACATTTGTCTTCTGCGGCAGAAAGGCCGGGTGCGATTCGATCGCCTTCCCCACCGTGTTCACGTCAACACCTTCGAACGAGTCCAAAATAACGACTGCATGGGGGTTGCCAAGACTCAGTGCCGTCAACCGTAACGACCCAATTTCCGCGTTCACGAAGAACGGCTCGTCGAGCTTTTCAAACACCGGCGTGCCCATAAACACGCGGATCGAGCTGACAAAGCCGGTATCATCAACCTCAACTTCGGGCACGATCAAGCCCGCCAGAGTCTCCACCTTTATGCGCTTGCTGCGTACGATCCCGTGCTCGAAGACATATTTCGCGAAGCACCGCATCCCGTTCCCGCACATCTCCGCCTCCGAGCCATCAGGATTGAAGATACGCATCCGCAGGTCAAACGCATCGGTAGTGGATAGACAGAGGAATAAAACACCGTCAGCACCCACCGAGAATTTACGCTGGCACAGTGCTTGCGCACAGGCCGCTTTCGCTGCATCAGTGTATCGCTCTGCACGGTCATCGATCAGAATGAAATCGTTCCCGCTGCCCTGCAGCTTGGTGAAGGTTATTCGCGTCATCCTTTCCCTCTTACTCATTATCGTATCACTGTGCCACGAACCAAACAGTCGCTAATCCCACAAAAAGAGCACAAAGCATGCTTGTAAATGTTCCTATAAGATAATACTCCGCGAATTCTCGCTTCTTCACGTCCTCGAATCGCGCGATCGATTTCGCAGTCAACACCAGCATGATCGCGGTAAATTGTCCATAAAGAACCCGGGTGAGCACAAAGATCCGTTCGAGGATTCCGATGACGAGACCGGCGTGCTTCATGCCGCCCTCGCCACTTACGGGAAATCTACGCAAGATGAAAGCTACGACATAACATCCGGCAACAATCGTAAATGCGTAAGCGAACGCATACAGAGCTAGTAGTTCTATACTGTGCCAGGGTATCGCCACATACAGCATATCTATCAGGCCATTATACTTTACGTTCTATTGTCAAGCTTTTCTACTTTACTTATAACAGCGCCTCGTATGCGCACATGAGCAGGGAGTTCCTGCAACAGCCGCCGTATGGCTCGCTCGCCCTGCTGTATCGCCGACCAATGAGCCGCACGCACTACTTGCGAAATTGACTGCTTACTGACATTCAGTTCCCTTGCTATATCACTGTAGGTATACTCATCATGAACTCTGCAAAGTGTTACGACTTCTCTTTGTCTATCAGTCCATGTACTTTGAATTGTAGCAATAAGACCTAAAATGGCATTTATGGCTTCGTCCGTTACATTATTCTGCTCATCAGATGATTTCACGATAACTGGATATCCACGATTTTTTGTTGATTCAAGCGCCTCGCGCGATCTGAAAAATGATTCACCCCGCATCTCTGTGATTTCTGATGCGACCACCTCAATCTTACCAATGCCGATACCACATCTAAATTCGACCGGTATACTGTCCTGTAACCGAACAAAAATGTCATAACTCTTCTCGGGACTGTGTAAAACACCCTGGACCTCATCATCAAGTGTTATAGTAAAATCCCTCAGTAGATCAGAACTATAGCTTTTGTTAAGTTCCGTTAAAGCTGTTTTTATTTTGCGCTGAATTATGCGCCACGCTTCAGGGTCAAAAGCTCTGGAACCTTTTATATCACCGGTTATCACGCAGTTTTATGAAGCGCTATTCATGCTGAGCACCCATCATGTAGATACATCTCAAACGACATAGTTAAAAGTTCAGCTTCTGGATCCGAGCACCTGCCTCTGCCAGGCGCTCGCCGCTGTTACAGAACGTGAACCGAACGAAACCTTCACCGTGTTTCCCGAATCCCACTCCCGGGGTCACCACGATCCCTGCTTGTTCCAGAAGGATCATTGAGAACTCGATGGAGGGCGAAGCGGCAGTTTCAAACCCTCGGGGAACCTTAACCCAGAGATAGAACGTGGCATGTGGTTTCTCCACGTCCAAGCCCGCGGCACGCAGCCCTTCGACCAGAATATCTCGCCGCCTTTGATAAATCGCAACGTTCTGGGAGACGCAGTCCTGTGGCCCTGATAAGGCCACTATACCCGCTTCCTGAACTGCCTGAAAGGCGCCTGAATCGATGTTCGTCTTGACCATCCGTATCCCCTTGAGGATATCGGCATTGCCCACGGCGTAGCCGATCCGCCAGCCGGTCATGTTATAAGTCTTGGAGAGCGAATTGAACTCGATACCAACCTCCTTCGCGCCCTTTACCGCCAGAAAACTCGGTGATTCATAGCCGTCAAAGATCAGCTCCGAATAGGGGTTGTCAAAGAGCACGATGAGCTCATTATCCTGTGCGAAATCGATAACAGCCTTAAAGAATGCCTCGTCTGCGATCGCTGCCGTTGGGTTATTGGGATAGTTCAGGAACAGGATCTTCGCTTGCCTCGCTACGTTCTTATCCAGGCGATCAAAATCGGGTTTAAAGTCGTGATCCTCAGGTAACGGAACCGCATGAGGCACCGCATTCGCCATGATCGTCGCATTATGATACACGGGATACGCAGGATCGGGAACAAGGGCGTGATCACCAGGCTCCAGAAAGGCGAATGCCGCGTGCGCAAGACCTTCCTTCGACCCTATTAAGGTCAATACCTCGTCCTCTGGGCTGACCGTAACCTGTTTCGTACGCTGATACCACGCAGCGACAGCCTCACGGAACGCGAGCATGCCTTCGTAGGAGGGATAGCGCTGATTCTCAGGGTCCTTCGCCGCATGGTACAGGGCCTCAACGATGTGCGGCGGTGTGGGCAAATCAGGATCGCCGATACTCACGTCAATGATATCCACACCTTTTTTGCGCGCCCGCTCCTTCCTCAGATCGATCTCCGCGAAGAGATAAGGAGGGAGCGCTCGTATACCCTTTGCGTACTGTACCGCTCGTTTAGCTAACATGGCTCGATCGTTGCGGGCGGTTTCGATGAGATCGCATAGGTCACCCAGGTCACGCCCTTGACCTCGTTCGTGATCCGGTTACTCATACGTTCCAGCAGCTCATAGGGCAGTTTCACGAAATCAGCCGTCATTGCCTCCTTCGACTCCACCACACGGATCGTTACCAGCCGGCCTTCCTTACGCGCATCGCCAAGTACGCCCGTTGCGAGGTCGTCACCAACGGTTGCAAATGCCTGCCAGACCTTCTCGTACCAGCCGCTGCGTTTTAACTCATCTTCCACAATCCGTGAGGCAGCACGGCAGATCCGCAGCTTCTCCTCCGTCACCTCACCCATGATCCGGGCCGCCAGACCAGGACCAGGGAAGGGGTGCTGATTGCGTATCTGAGCTGGAATGCCGAGATCCTTCGCCACTTCCCGCACCTCATCCTTATACAGCTCGTCGATCGGCTCGATCAGGGTGAACCCTAAACGCTCGGGCAGTGCACCGACGTTATGATGCGATTTGATGCGCGAGGACTTAGCTGAGCCCGCCTTCGCACTCTCGATCCGATCGGGATAGATCGTGCCCTGCGCGAGAAACGCGACATTGCCCAGCTTCTGCGCCGCTTCCTCGAAGATAATGATGAAAAGCTCCCCGATCACCTTGCGCTTCGCCTCCGCATCCTTCACGCCCTTGAGCGCCTCCAGAAATCGGGACTTCGCGTCCACCACTAGCAGGTTCATCTTGAAGCTCTTCCTGAACGTGTTCTCGACCTCCTCCCGCTCAGCTTCCCGCAGCAGACCGTTATCCACAAAGATGCAGGTCAATCGATCCCCGATGGCCTTATTAACGAGAACAGCGGTGGTAGAGGAGTCAATGCCACCGCTGAGCCCACAAAGTACTTTCCCGTCGAGACCCACCGCATCACGAATTTTGGTGATCGCCTCTGCAACGAAGGCGGCGATCGACCAGTTCCGTTCGCAGTCGCAAATGGAATACAGGAAATTCCAGAGGATTCTATCACCCATTTCCGTGTGGTGCACCTCAGGATGGAACTGCACCCCATAGATCCGCTCGTGTATTTGAAAGGCCGCAACGGGCGCGTTTGCCGCCGAGCCCAGTATCTCCGCGCCCTCGAATCGCTCGATCACGTCACCATGCGACATCCAGACAGGAGTTGTGCCGGCCTCACTCACGCCCTCAAAGAGTGCGGAGTCGGTAAACATGAGCTCTGAGCGCCCGAATTCGCCCTTACCGCCCGTGGTTACCACGCCGCCCAGCATAGCTGCGAGCAGCTGCGCACCATAACAGATCCCCAGCAATGGCACGCCAAGATCCACGATTCGGGTACTGCAGCGAGGACTATCAGGCTCATGAACGCCGAACGGGCTCCCGGAGAGTATGATCCCGCGGATCTTGCTTGCTCCTCTGTTCCGCTGAACGCCGCGCTCAAGCTCCGTAATAGAGACGTCATAGGGCACCAGTTCAGTATAAACGCCTAATTCCCGGCACCGTCGCACGATCAGGTGGCTGTACTGCCCGCCAAAATCCAGCACTACCACCTTGTCCTTCTCCCGCTCGGACCGCTCTTCCTGCATCGCTCGCATCTCTGAATCCACGTTATTTCTTCTATCTATCCCTCGCCCAAGACTTTCAAGCGCAACTTTGCCAAATCCTCTTTCAGCTCCACTCGGAAGCCCATGCCCGTCAGGGTCTCCTCCAGCATCGTCTTCACAAAGTGTTTGAGGATGTCCGAACTCAAGACGAGCGTATACTCGTTCTTCGAGACCGGTGTAAGGGCAAAGAAGTTGCAGGCCTCCAGGCGCTTGAGCACCGCCTCGACCCGGAAGTACTGGTGCTTGAACTGCTCCGCATGCGCTGCACTGATCGTCTTGTTCAATTCCCAGAACTGCTCCTTATCGGGATGCGTGTCCACAAACTTCAAGAAGAGCAGCCAGTGGTCGATATCCATAATAACATGCTCGCCCAGCCGTAACATCTCCGCGTGCGTGTACACTTTCCGATCCTCAATCGATTCGAAGAGCGTGCGATGCTTGCCATAAAACCGCAACGCCTCGCGGACGAGCTCGCTCTGCGAGATACCCAGCTCCGCCTGCATCTTCTTAAACATCTTGAAGGTATCTTCATCCATAGCTACCGTGATTCTTTCTGGCGCTGGCATGGTCTTATTTGTCTATATCTCGCTCATAGTATTTAAATAGTTATTACTGAGCAGACCTATTAGTTGACAATTGCAATTAAGAAACATACCCATTCATATAATTTCATAACTGTTATGAAGACCACTCAATTAGCTTTACTATTTTAGATTAATTATAAGATAGTAGATCTACTGGGAGTAACCAATATTCATATTAGTTCATAATTGTTGTGCTTGGTTCTCAAATAGGATAAAAAGAGGGTAGTCCGAATAGTATTTTAGAGGTGTACTATAAGATGGGAAAAGAAGGTAACGTAAAGACAAAGGATGATGTATTTGAAGCGCTTGCGAAAGGAGGGATAAAGTTCGTACGCCTGTGGTTTACGGACATCTTGGGTCAGTTGAAGAGCTTCGCCATCACACCGCGGGAATTGGAAGGCGCATTTGACGAGGGGATGGGATTTGATGGGTCTTCGATACAGGGATTTGCGCGGATTGATGAGAGCGATATGCTGGCTAAACCTGATCCCACTACCTTTCAGATGGTACCGTGGCGGCCGAAGGAGCATGCCGTGGCACGGATGTTCTGCGATATCCTGCAACCGGATGGCAGTCCCTATGCGGGCGATCCGCGGTACGCGTTGAAAAGGAACCTGGAGCAGTTGAAGCAGAAGGGATTAACCTTCTATCTGGGGCCGGAGCTGGAGTATTTCTACTTCAAGCAAAATGGCAACACGGAAGTGCTGGATCACGGCGGATATTTCGATCTGACCACGCTGGACGCGGGCAGCGACCTCCGGCGGGATACGATCTTGACCCTGGAAGCGATGGGGATCGAGGTGGAATACAGCCATCATGAGGT
>JAFGKP010000012.1 GCA_016928455.1 Methanomicrobia archaeon | reverse complement strand
GTGGACTTGATGACCGAACTGGGTCTCGGTGTGATCCTCGCCACAATCGCCGGATTCACGATGCTTGCCGCGTCCTTGCTCGCGATCGCGCAGGACAACCTGAAGCGGCGGTTGGCGTATTCCACCATCAGCCAGCTCTCGTATATTATCTTCGGGGTCTCCTTGCTGAGTCCGATGGGAATACAGGGCGCGATGCTCCACATTCCCTTCCACGGCTTCATGAAGATCACCCTCTTTATGTGCGCCGGTTCGATCATGGTGGCCTCGGGCAAGAAGAACATCAGTGAGATGGCGGGTATCGGGCGGATCATGCCCTTGACAATGTTCGCCTTTACCATTGGCGCGCTCGGTATGGCCGGTGCGCCGCCCGCATGCGGGTTCGTGAGCAAATGGTACCTGTGTATGGGCACGCTGCAGGCAGATCGGCTCGTGCTGCTTGCGGTTCTGCTGATCAGCTCGCTGCTGGATATTATTTATTTCTTCCCTATTATCCGGACGGCATTCTTCGAGAAACCGAAAGACGTGCACGTGAATATCCATGAGTGGAAGCCAAAGATCAAAGAGTCCTCTCCGTTTATGGTCTTCCCGTTGGTGACTACCGCGATTTTCTCCATTATCTTCTGTATACCCAATCCGATCTCAGAGGTTATCATCTCGCTGGCGCGAATCGCCGTTACCAGTTTAGGAGGCGGGATCTGAGCGATGGTCGCGATCGATAGTAAAACGTTGCTGAAGCTGTATTACCTGGCCCTTGTCGCCGTGGTGATTGCAGGCCTTGCAGTCCATTTCATGGGTACGGCCCCGGAAGCTGGGGAAGTTCCTGACCTGCACGGCGAGGAGGCGGCCCCGGAAACGGAACAGGAAGAAGGCTTCTGGTGGCTGGAGATACCACTATTTGCTGCAGGTTTTGCCTTCGTTGGGGGGATCATCCTCCTGGCGCTCTCGAAGCTCGGCGTGTATCCGTTGATCAAAGTGAGCGAGGATTACTACGAACGACACAACATCAAGAAACGCGAAGAGCAGGAGCAGAAGAAAGCGGGGGGTGAGCAGTGATGGTCTGGATACATCCCGGCTTCATTTACCTTATTGGCTGCCTGCTCATACCGCTCCTGAAGGGTAAGATAAGACAGGCATACGTTGTTCTCTTGCCGATCATAGCCCTGGCAGACCTCGCGTTGATGGCACTCGGATTCTTCGGCGACTTGCCGCTCGAGACCTGGGAGATACCGTTTTTAAAATATACGCTCATGCTGGGCCATGTCGATAACTTGAGCCTTTTCTTCGGGTTCCTGTTCGTCATCGTCTCTCTGGCAATGTTCGTGTACGCGAGTCATGTGAAGGAGGAGTGGCAGCATGTTTCTGCATTCCTGTATATCGGGAGCACGCTTGGTGTCGTCTTTGCCGGCGACCTGTTCACGCTGCTGTTCTTCTGGGAAGTTATGGCCTGGGCGTCACTGTTCCTGATCTGGTATCGCAAGACTGAAGCGGCCTGGGGCGCGGGGTTCCGGTACATTATGGTGCACTCATTTGGCGGCATCTGTCTATTCGCCGGCGTGGTGCTTCAGTTACGGGCTACCGGCTCGATCGCCTGGGGTTTCAGCTCCCTTGTGGATCCTGCAACGCACGGGATAGAATTGCCCGGAATCATGATCCTCATTGCTTTTATGATCAACGGGGCAGTGCCCCCGCTCCATGCGTGGCTGTCTGATGCGTATCCTGAAGCTACGGTTACCGGAACGGTATTCCTGAATGCGTTCACCACGAAGAGCGCGATCTACGTGCTGCTGCGTGGCTTCACGGGCTACGAAGCGCTCATGTGGCTCGGTGCGATCATGGCGGTCTATGGCATTATTTACGCGTTGATCGTGAACGATATCAGACGAGTCCTTGCCTATCATATCATCTCCCAGGGCGGGTACATGGTCGCGGGCATAGGAATCGGCACGGGTCTCGCGGTCGGTGGCGCGATTGCGCACGCGCTCTGTTATACGATGTGTAAGACGCTCCTGTTCATGTCCGCGGGTGCCGTGCTTGCGGCAACGGGCACCGCGAAGATGTCCGATCTGGGCGGATTATACAAATCCATGCCCAAGACCTTCTGGATGTGGATGATCGGTGCCGCATCCATCTCGGGCTTCCCGCTCTTCAGCGTCTTCGTGAGTAAGCCCCTGGTAATTGAATCAGCAGTCTTCGCGAATCAGCCGTGGCCCTGGCTCTTGCTTGAAATTGCATCCGTTGGTACGTTCCTCTGTCTCGCGGTGAAAATCCCGTATCTCACGTTCTTCGAACGCGAGACCCCGAAGGGGATCAAAGCGCAGGATCCACCGATAAACATGATGGCGGGTATGGGTATCTTAGCGGTTCTCTGTATCGCGGTCGCCGTGTTCCCGGGCCCGATGTATCATATGATCCTGCCCGCGGTTGAGGGTTTGGCCTCTGAGATACACACCTTCGAGCATTATATCGCGCACCCGTACGCGCCGAAGATCGTCGTTGAGCTGAGTATGTTCTTCCTCTTCGCCTTCCCCGCGTTCTGGTGGGTGTTGCGCGAGCCGTTCACGCACCGTGAGCCGAAGATGGCGCTGGATCTCGACTGGTTCTACCGCATCTCAGGGCAGTGGTTCATCTGGTTCTGTGAGAAGCCGGTGTTATCGTTTGCAAAGTTCGTTGATCGGTTGACGCTGAAGATCGCGAGTTACTTCGTCTGGTTTGGGAGGAACCCGGTGGAAGCGCTACGGATCAAGCATCTCGACCTGCGGCTGCAACTGGAGAAGAACCTGGACGTGACCTCTGACTACGTGCGGGCCTACGAGAGCGGCCTGGAGGGTGCACGGCAGCGCTACCCACGCGAACTGCCTCGACTGAGTTTGGGTGCGTCGCTGATTTTGATACTGCTGTTCCTCGTGGTGTATGTGATACTGTACTTAGCGGGCTAGTAACGTAACGAAGCAGGAGAAAAACAAAACATTTATAACCACATACTACAAATCTCTCTTTAATTACATCCTGAGATCTAATGCGGTGACAAAGGTGCGGTGAAAAGAAGAAAAAAAGAGGTGAAAAGGGCATATGGGTGAACTAATGCGTGCCGTAAAATGTTTCTTTAGATGTCCCGCCTGCGCACTGAGTGTGATGCTAAGTCCCGCAGCTCTGGGTGACCGGAGGGTCGTGGAGACCCTGAAACAAACGTGTCCAGACGTTGATCTGGGCAGTTTAGGCTTTTATATGGGTTTTTTCCTCGCGCTCCTCTTCGTTATCTTCTGTATCATTGCGTATCTCTTCTTTAATGTGCTGAGAGTCTTTATGATGCACGAGCTCATCATCGTAAGTATAGAAAGGCTTTTAATATAGCACAACCTATAAAAGACCATGGAAAGCAGAATACCGCCTGAATTGCGCGAAGCATTATCCACCGGAATGGGCTATGCGCTCCTCATAAAAGGAGAGCCGGGAACCGGAAAGACTATGCTCGCGTTTGAAATCCTCAATGAGTTCGCGGGGAACAATGCGGTCTACCTGTCAACACGGGTATCGATTCCAGCGCTACATGCACAATTTCCCTGGTTGGAAGAGCGCACCGGGGCTTTCAACATGGTAGATGCAACAAAACTGTTTATTTCATCGCGCGCATTTCCGCGCCCTCGCTCCTTCTCTGAGATGCTACACAAGGAATTGGTGGAAACGCAACTGGAAAAACCCGCTATACTCGTGCTTGATAGCTGGGAGGCGCTTACTTCAGAAGAGAAAGAGGAAAAGATCGAAGCGCTGGAAGCGTCAATAATTGATGCGATACGACATTATGCAACGGAATACAAGATGAATTTGATACTCATTTCAGAAAGAACTGAGATTACCCCGCTCGATTATATCGTTGACGGGATAGTTGAGTTGAGTCGCATTACCGTTGATTATCGAAGGGCGCGTGAAATATTATTGAAGAAGCTGCGAGGCGTCAGAATAAGTCAGTACAAATACGGCTTCACGTTAGAGGGGGGCAGATTCCGCACGTTCGGACCCTTCGAGCGGCGGAAAGTAGAGAAGCCGAGAAAGGTAGAGGTCGTTCCTAGTGTTGACACATTTATATCAACCGGTGTTAAGGAGCTGGATTTGATTTTAGGGGGTGGACTGAGCATTGGAAGCACCGCTCTGGTGGAATACGGTGATGACCTCTCCCTCTTAGGCTATCAGTCTATCATTGCGCACATGATTATTAACTGTATTCAGCAGGGGACGCACGTCGTAAAGATCCCCAGTAGTGGGTGGGATGAACGGCGGCTGAGAAGAGGGATACTACCGTTTGTAGAGGAACAAGATTATCTCAAATATCTAACCGTCTTTGAGATACGGATGCAGAAGAGAGAAGAGGCAAGGGAGAACGTAAAGATTCTGGAAGGTCGAACGTTAAGTGAGGAATTCCCGGTCTTCACTGAGTACATTGCTCAGCTAGAGCCACCCGTGATGGCCATCATCGGAACCGATTGGCTGGAGTATCAATACCGATTGAAAGCGCTGGGCAATCTTGAAGAGGCGTTAGAGCTCTTCGCATACTGGATTATGGAAGTGCGCGAGCGGGGGGATATCGGCGTATTTTCAACGCCCACGGGATGCTTGTTGGGCGAAGGATTGGGCCATATGGTCTCAACAAAGTTAGATTTAGCGGTGCTCGATAGGAGCGTGCTCCTTTATTGCAATCGTCCTGACACGAAACTACACTGCTTGGAGAACATCATCACAGAAGATGCGCTCAGGTTAGAGCTCACTCCCTTTGTGTAACGGCCGCCCTCTTCTGACTGCTTCTCGGCGGCGATACTTCGGAGGATAGCAACGT
>JAFGKP010000154.1 GCA_016928455.1 Methanomicrobia archaeon | reverse complement strand
TGATGGAGCAGTTGAAGAAGATCTGTCGCGTGACCAAACCGGATCTCGTAATCTTTGTCGACGAGGCGGTCGCTGGCAATGACGCGGTTGAACGTGCGAAGAAGTTCGACGAGGCTGTGGGGATCGATGCGGGCATGTTGACGAAGGTGGATGTGGATGCCAAAGGTGGCGCAGCGATCTCTATCGCTCATGCGACCTCAAAGCCCATACTCTTCCTGGGCATTGGACAGGCGTATGACGATTTAAAGAGATTTGATGCGGAATGGCTCGTGGATCGGTTGTTAGGTGAGAACCGAAACGCAGGCTAAACGAACACAAAAAACAGATAAAGTAAACATACTGTGTGGAGACGAGGTGAGAAACGAAGAAAGATGTTTCCTGAGGAGTTTAAAGATACCCTGTTACGGTTGGCAGAGACGGACGAGGATATACGGACCCTGTTGGGGCTTTTCGCAGTCTTGGAAAGCTATACGACAGAAGAATCGATAGCAAAGAACTACACCGCGCTTACGGAAAAGGACTGTAGGGATCCGTTACGGGTGCTGAAGCGCTGGGAGATACTTAAGGTGGGTGCGAACGACGAATACCTCTGCCTCTCAGGTTACGAGGACATTTTTAACGAAGCCATCGCGGCGTACGCCCCCCAGCCGGGCGATCTCGAGCACTTTCTCGAGCGTGTCCTGGCAGAGGGCGATCTCGCGGCGCTCAAAATGCTCGAAATGCTCTTGAATATCGGTAAGCTTGGCATCTGTGGGTTCTCGCAATACGAGCTGCTCCGCAGAGATCTCTCGAGCATATTCACCTCATCTACGTTCCGGCGGTTGGAAGAGCAGCTCATCAAGGAGCACTTATGTCTCTATGGAAAACGGCGCGAAACCGAGTTCCTGATGCTGTTCCCGGGTGAGGCGGATCTCAAGCCCGTGAAACAGCGGTTTTACGCATGGAAGCAGGAGCAACTCGCGGCCTCGCAAACGGTGAAGCAGCTGGAACAGATGATCACGGAGCAGGTCGCCGAGGCGAGGCGAGGAATACGCGATCGCCGTGCCAATCTGGCGACGCAGGCGGGAATGTCGGCGGATGAGTACGAAGAAACTGTGGGGTATTTCAGCGGGTTCGACGTGGATGACACCTCGTTCTTCTTCACGAGCAACATGATTGTGGGAAAGGATAAACTCTATGTCGCTGTGACCGATCAATTATCGCGCTTTGACGTACTGAATTGGAAGGACTACCCGGTTCTCTTCGTCCTGGAGGAGCCCCCTAAATGGCTCGGCGATATTCACAACGTGTTCGCAAACGCTTATCCCAAGCTCAAAGATCGCAAGATCGCAATCGTCGTTCCGGATAGAGTAGGCTATGCGAATTACGAGCAGAAGTTGCTCTCGCAGCTTGTAGAGCGGTTGGGTGTTGAGGAACTAAAGGAGTTGCCACGGGCATTGAAACAGGATGAGCGTGCGGCGGGCTCACAAGTCAAAAAGTTTCCTGAATCGTAAGGTTGCATTTTCCGCACGGTAGGTATCCCGTGTTCGCCGCTTTGTAGTGCCGTCCGGGAAAACGGTTATCCAACCCCGCTTCTCACCAGTTACCCGTTCGCGCACGCAGCTCTTGCCAATCACGGGATTACTCAGAACGCGGACAGCGATCGCATAGGCACGCGAGATCTCCTCAGGAGAGGGATTCCGTGCGATCGGCTCGCGGCTCAACTCTGCCCTGAACCGATTGATGCGGAAATCGATCGGCTCGCCAGTTTCGAGTGTTGCGAGGAACTCTGCGATCCGCCCTATTTCTCGATCGTCGACGATGCCAGGTATGTAAACGGTATTCACCACGAGCTTCACCTTGCCGTACGCATTTCGGATATTCTCCAGTATCCTCAGGTTTGAATACCCGGTGTACCATTCGTGCAGCTGCTCATCAAAGGCTTTGAGATCGAACATGACCTCAGTCACCCCTGCCTCGATGAGCTCCTGCAGGTACGCATCATCCAGGAAATAGCCATGCGTGTCGAGCACGATCTCACATACAACTTCCTTCAACTGCGCGAGCAACGCCACAAGATACTCGCGATCCAGCGTCGGTTCGCCGCCCGTGATTACTGCTTCTTCGAGCGGCATATCATCATAATAGTCCCGTGCCGCGTTCTTCACCAGAGCAACCACCTGCTTGGCGGTCATCGGCTCCCCGATGGGCTCGCGCGCAAAGCTGAAGCAGCCCCGGCAGCGGAAATTACAGCCGGAGAGCGTGATCCAGACACGCGGTTTCCGCTCGGAGAGGGTGATGAACGGTACGTGCCTGCAGCTCTTTCCGCATTGCTCGGGGGCCGACATGTAATTGATCTAAAGGTCCCTGTTCTTTAAATGCGCCTTGATACGAAGAGCGCGTAAAGTCGATCGTTGGAGTTAAGGAACGCCTGAAATGGGCGTTGGATCGGATAAGTAAGGTGGGCCAGAGTATATTGTTTAGACTGGAGTAGACAAGAGGAATAAGACAAGGGATGGGGTGCGCAGCAAAATGGATGCAGACAGGGAAGGCATGCTTGAGAAACGAGTCATAAAAGCGCCTTTGCCAAGCCCGCGAGCATACGGGGGTTCCGTCGCACGAGCTCCATCAAGAGCCCCCAGGTCGAAAGCTCCTGTATCTCAATGCCCTGCAGCGAATGAGCCAGGTTGTTGAGGTCAGCATCAGAGAGCGTAAAGAAGAACTCCTTTGCCTTCAAGCCGGTATTTAACCGCTTACCAAACTCCTTGCGCCATCGCTTATCGTACTCCAGCAAGCGTGTCTTTGAGACGTCGTTCTCCTGAACCGCGCGGGCAATCACGTCGCCCGCGATCGTACCCGCGCGCATTGCATAGATGATGCCACCCCCGGTAAGCGGATTGACGTGCCAGGCCGCGTCACCCACCAGCACGAGTCCGTCCGTGACGCTCTCACGTATCGGGCCGCAGACCGGCACCACGCCGCAGATCTCAGCGATGATCTTGCCATGGGGGAATTTCCGCTGGACAAAGGTGTGCAGATAATCGATCGCATGGTGCCCCTCACCAGACCGATCGCCCCCGATACCCAGTCCCACGTTTGCGCTATCTTCGCCCTTTGGGAATATCCAGGCGTAGCCGTTGGGTGCGATCTCGTTACCCAGGAAGAACTCCGAGTGATCCTTGCTGATCTCGATGTCGCACATGAGGTACTCGGCGCAGACGTCCATATCCGAGGGTCGCAGCCGCGTATTCAGGCCAGCCCAGCGGCCGACGCGCGATTCTACACCATCAGCTCCTACCACTACCTTCGCATACACACGTTTCATCTCACCTTCGGCCATAGAGCGCACGACCACGCCCCGGGCATAGCTGTCCTCCTGGATGAGCCCGTAAGCCTCGGTCTTCACACGCACCTCGGCACCGGCACGTGCTGCTTCGTGTGCCAGCACCTTGTCGAAGATGCGCCGTTCGAGCACGTAGCCCACCTCCTCCATCTTCTCGCCCGACATCACTACCCGGGTGCCGTCAGGCGCGTAGATGTATGCTCCCTTCACCTCCGCGCAGATCCATTTCTGATCGGGCGTAATGAACTGCTCGATCTCCTTGTTCACGCCTTCCGCGCACTTCACGGGCACCCCGATCTCCTGGTTCCGCTCGAGCAGCAAGACGCGCAGGCCGCGTTCCGCGGCGGTCTTTGCCGTAAGACTTCCAGCAGGACCTGCTCCAACGACAACAACGTCGTAACTCTCCTCAATCATCGCGATGGTAGTCCTTTTCAGGGAATTGAGTTACCCAAGAACTGTTACACCTACAGGATATAAATAGCTTCTTTGGGTATAGAGTAGTAAGCAGGCTAGTAGAGCAATGAGCGACGCCGAGCCCGAGCGGTTTGAGATCGAGGAATTCAGCTATTATTGGATCGTCGATACCGAGCAGTTCAAAGCGAAGATCCAAAACGTCGAGACGATCATGATTGTCGGCTTTCCACCGATGGGCAATGTCATCCCATACCATTTGAAAGAGCTCTTGAGCGATGCCGAGGAGATCGGGAGGATCTACTCGTACGATTTCCCACCCATGGTCGAGGCACGCGACGATGAATTCGAGATCCCGCATGATGAGCTCTGGTACAGTGCGGAAAAGCGTTTATTCTGCTATGTTGGCAAATATCCGGAGACCGAGTACATCCCGAAGTCGGCGTATAAACAGGCGGAAGGCGTGGCTCAGCTCGCATGGGAGCTGAACGTGAAGGAGCTCTACACGATCGGAGTCATCCTGCCACAGCAGGAACCGTTCAAGAAGCAGGGTGGTGAAATAACGGCTTTTATTGGCTGTTTCGAGGGTTCGAGGAAGAAGATCCCAAAGAACATGCGGAAGATGACGCGCCGGAACATTGGGCGGTACACAATCATCAGGAAGACGGGACTGCTACCGGGTTTTGCCGCGAGGCTCGGGATCGAGAGCTATGCGATTCTCGGCGCTGGCACGTATCCTGAGGATCTACGAGCGTGCGCCCGTGCGCTACGAGCGTTCAAGCAGCTCTCGGGACTCGTAATCGAGGAGACAACCGAGATCGAGTCGATGTTCGAGCGGAGCGCCGAAGCGGTTGA
>JAFGKP010000153.1 GCA_016928455.1 Methanomicrobia archaeon | reverse complement strand
ACGGACGACGTCATCGCGAGCATCGAGCTCGTCGAGGATTTGAATTATTCGTCCTCGCTCATCGTGCCCATGAACTTCGTCTCCATGCGTGGTGTCGGCTTGAATGATGAAGAGACCTTTACACTGGCGAAGATGACCCAGGAGCACTGGCAACTCATGGGCTTGTGCGTCGAGCACAATCTACGCGTTATCCCCAAACTCATGCGCGTCTATCAGACTGGACGCGACCTGATCAGGAACTGGCTGCTCTGCTTCGCGGCACGATGGATGACGCAATCTGTGCAGCAGTATGTGGCAACGATGAAGCGCGGCGAGCCACCAATCGCACGCAGGGAAGCAAGCAGATGGCTCTATCCTGATATACCCGTGTTTTAGATTCCGAGTACGCTATTCAAGCCTTTTATACTAGTAGAGTAATTTTACCTTCTAGTAAAAAGTCAAAGCTGGTGTCGAAGATGAGTGACGCGGTGATGCAAGACGTCTTGGATTCGTTTGCAAGAATTTGAAGACTATGTGGTAACTGTAGCGATAGAATCCGGAAATTATTATAAAAAAACTAGCTATTCATAAGGTGGTAGCAAACATGAAAATGAGTAAAAGAACTAAAAACGGGGGAAAAAAGCTTCTGGCACTCTGTACGTTGAGTTTGGTATTTGTGTTCGCATGTACTGCACCTCTTCCCTCCGTGCCGATGCCGTCTGTTCTCTCCACTGTCAGTGCGGCTTCCTTCGCCTCAATCACCATTACGGACGTGCAGCCAATGGGGTTCACGCCGGGCGAGACGCGTGAGCTGCAGGTGACCGTGAAGAACAACGGCGGACGGGACGCGAAGGATATCCGTCTGGCTTTTCAGGGCACCGAGATCTTATCGCTCGTCGGGCCCACGGTGCTCCATATCTCCACGCTGAACTCCTGGAGTTCAAAGGAGGTCCCAGTTACCATTCATGTCAAGGAAGAGGCGCCAAACGGGATCTATTCGGTTCCGGTGAGCGTGACGTGGCGAGAATATTACTTTGATCCCCAAAAGGGCTATGTCACAGACCCCGAGGAAAAAACGGCGCTCCTCGGAATCTCGTTCAACGTGCAGGGTAGTGTGGTGCTCAATGTAGGTGACATTACCACCGATCCAACGGATATAAGACCGGGCAGCGAGAACGTGGAGATACGTGCGTTCATTGAGAACAGCGGCGAGGCGGCGGCCAAGGATATCGACGTGCAATTGCTCCTCGAGGACGGGTCATTTACGGCCTCATGGTCCGGCACTGACCGCTCATACCTCGGCCGGTTGAACTCGGGCGAAAAGAGTGAGGCTGTCTTTCACCTTGATCTCTTGGAAAGCACTACCTCGGGACAACTTAGTATACCGCTCCGGATCAGCTACAAGGATACGAGTGGCCAGGACTATGAGGTGCTGCGGGAGCTCGTTATTCAGGTTAAGCCCAAGCCAGATTTCGAGATCGTTTCGTACGCGACCGAGCCAGCAAGCATCGGCCTTGGATCCACGGGCGTGGCACTCTCTATGACAGTACGGAATATTGGCTCAGAGGATGCGGAATCCGCGAGTGTGCGCATGACGGGCGAGGCGGATGTGCCCTTCGACTACGACGTGAAAAGTGATTTCGTGGGTAACGTGGATATCGGAGACGAGGGCGAGGCGATAGTGAAATTCGATGTGGATGATGATGCGGTGCCACGCGTCTATCCCATTGGAATCGAGATACGCTGTACCGGCGATCGTGATCTTGGTGATGATAACGTGTACATCTTCAACAAAGAGCTCAAAGTGGAAGTATCCCCAGGTAGTTCTCAAAAGGGGGGCTTCTCACTCCCTGGGTTTGAGGCTCTGCTCTCCGCCCTCGCACTGGTTCTCGTCGTTATCCTTCTAGGAACACGAAGGATCAGGATTTAGACGCATTCGAACTGCATGCGTTCTGAATTCCGTAACGAAACGAGGGTAAAAGGATGATCGAATGGCGCTTAAAGAGAAGATAAGCGTGGAACGGGCACTGGAGCACCTGGCTGCAGTTCAATTCCGGCATTACAAGAAGATAATCGTTGCCGTGCTGCTTATCACGGCGTTTATGGGCTACGGCTTGACGCTTCTGCAATTTCAGGGCGATCTGACGAAGGAAATGCCGCAGGACCTGCCGGTCTACGAGTTGGCGAATAAGCTTTCAAGTAAGTTCACGGGGCAAGAATTCCTGGTTATCGCTGTTACATTTGACGACGATACGAGCACCAAAGGCATACCGCGGGACATCCGGGACCCGCGCGTGATCAAATCAGTGCTGGAACTGCACGAACGGCTGGCAACGGAGCCGGGAATCGCAAGCGTTCGGTCTATAGCCCCTGTTTTCCAGGCTCAGGGCGTACCTGACGACATCGAGGGCGTAAAGGAGGTTATCGCGGCCACACCAGGCGCAGAACAGTTCTTCAATCGCGATTACAGCGTCATGCTCATCTATGCAGATACCGCGGTGGGCACAGATGAAGAGAAGGTGACGGAGATAACCGCTAAAATGCAGCAGGATGTTGACGCGATTACGAGGCCTGCAGGTGTAACCTATAAGATTACCGGCATTGCCCCGATCATCGTGAAGGTCGTCGAATTGCTCAAAGGCGATATCGTGATAACGACCTTAACTGCGGGGCTCGTCATCTTCGCATTACTGGTGCTCCTGGAACGATCGTTCTCACGGGGCTTCATTGTCTTCCTGCCACTGATTTTCACGGTGGTCTGGACCTTCGGTACGCTGGGCTTCCTGGATATTTCTATATCCGTCACCACTGGTGTGATCGGTGCCATCCTGCTCGGTCTCGGGGTCGAGTACGGCGTCTTCATGGTATCGCGGTATTATGAAGAACGTCAGCGATACGAGCCCGTGGAATCAATCAAGATCGCGGTCTCGAACATCGGCGCATCCACCTTCGGCTCCGGTGCAACGACTGCGGCGGCTTTTTTCGCGCTCACGCTGTCAGTTATGCCCATGATTCAGCATCTGGGCCAGACACTCGCGCTCGGCATCGCGTTCTGCTGGCTCGCGGCAACGGTCGTTAACCCCTGCTTCATCCTCCTTGAGGAGCGGATTCAAGCGAGGAAGGTCGCCGACTGGTTGCATGACTGGGTGAAAGGTGAGGAAGGGCGGCATGCGAAATAACAGCAAGAAGCGAGATCACGCACTCCTGAAGCGGTTTGCGCAGTTCGTGGCGTATCGTCGAGCCCTGCTCTTAGTCCTCTTTCTCATCTTCTCGCTCATTATGGGCTTCTATGCATCCTCAACGGAAACGGTGGGCATGTCGCAGGAGGACATGCTCCCTGCTGATGTCGAGGTGATACAGACACTTGAGCTGGTCTCTGACCAGTTTGCTGGTGCCTTCTCCAGCGCGACGATCGTTGTGGAAATCGACCCTGGCTATGCGCAATCGAATGAGATACGGGATGCTCGCGATCCCGAGCTTTTACGCTACGTCGATGCGCTCGCCGAGCGTGCAAAGCTCATTTACGGTATCCTTGATGCAACGAGCGCGGCAGACGTGATTAAAGAGGTGAACGGGGGCAAAATCCCCAGCTCGTTGAGGAGCGTAAAGTCACTGATGGCACAGAACGAGCTGGTGGAGCAGCGGCTCGGCACGTACATCACCGATGATTATACGCTCAGTGTCGTGCGCTTGACACTCCTGGAAAATCTTGATTCGGAGCTGCTCGTCGCGGAGTTACGTGAAGCGATACAGGTGACGCCGCCGCCAGGCCTTACCGTTGACATCTCCGGCAGCCCGGTTGAAGATCAGGTGATGATGGAACTCGCAGCGGAGACCATGCAAACCACTTCCACCATTAGTTTCGCGCTGATTATCATTATTCTCATACTCCTCTTCGTCTCAATCAAATATGGGCTCATTCCGTTACTCACCATCCTGCTCGGCACCGTGTGGACGTACGGCGTGCTGTATCTCATTGGATTTGAGATAACGCCGATGACCTCAGGTGCGCTCGCCATGATCATGGGTATCGGAATCGATTTTGGGATCCAGGTAACGAAACGGTTCCTCTACGAGCTCCAATGGCAGGAGCGGGAAGAGGCAATGGTGAACACGCTCCAAAACGTCTTCTATCCCATGGTCATTACGACCGTGGCGGCGGTGACCGGATTCTTGTGCCTCTCACTCGGGGAGCTGCCGATGATGAAAGATATGGGGAAGATGCTCGCGATGGGCGTGACTTGCTCCATGATCGCGGCGCTCACCGTTGTCCCCGCGATCTTGGTGCTCTTTGAGCGGAAGCCGAAGCGAGCGTGAGGCCGGGATGAAGAGCGGAAAGGAGGGAGATAGTAAGCATGGAAGAAATTCCGGAACGGATCAAGAAGATTATTGCGGGCCATGGATGGCTCAGGTGCCTTACCGTTGGTGAGATCATGGAAACGGACGTGATAACTATTAATGAAGAAGCAACGTTACGAGAGCTGGATTCCTTGATCACCCGGTATAAGCATCAGGGCTATCCGGTTGTCAATGAGGCGCTAAAGACCGTTGGCGTTATTTCTCTCAAAGATCTGCTGCGCGTGGACGAAGAAAACTGGGATACCTGTAGGGTTAAGGACAGAATGAGCACCTGCTTGATCTGCGCCTGCCCTGAAGAGTGTATTATTGATGCGGTGGAGCGAATGACGAAAGCGGGCGTTGGCCGGCTGCTCGTGATGGATGGCGACAGACTGGTGGGCATCATCTCGAGGAGCTGTATTATGGATAAAGTGATAAAAAAGATGCTCGTGTAGTAGTACCGGTATAGCGTAGCAGAGAGCAAGAGGTGAGTTTCAGTCATGGATAGTGCAATAGTCGGAAAGCACCTGGTGAGCATCTTTATGAAGCTCGCCATCGCTGGCCTGGCGGTAGTCACCTTTCTCCGGGGTGAATACGTCTGGTTCATCGGTAGCTCGTTCGCGCTCTTCCTGACCCTCGTGCCCACTATTCTGGAGCGCGATTACAAGATGAAACTCCCCATCCTCTTCGATACCGCTATCACGATCTCCATCTTCTTCCACGTGATTGGCAGCTACCATGGATTCTACAAAAATGTACCCTTCTACGACCATTTCACCCACTTCGTATCAGCCGCAACGGTCTCCCTCATCGGCGTGACCCTCCTCTATGACCTCGCCTTTCACGTGCGTATCGTCAAGCTCCCGCCGCGAGGGTTTGGCATTTTTACGGTTATTTTTGCCATGAGTATGGGTGTGGTCTGGGAATTTCTGGAATGGGGGTTCGATCTCATGCTCGGTACGGCACTGCAGCAAGGACTCCACGATACTATGCTCGACCTCCTCTTCGATACTATTGCCGGCATCATCATCGGGACGTTCTCCACACTCAAACTGCGGCGTGGTGAGCCGCTCGCAGAGCAGCCACTGAGGGGTGAATAACCGCCGCTCATACTCATCCTGCGGTAATCACCGTGAACCCGGAGCGCAGCTAAAGCCACCCGTTCCCGTTCGATTCACGGAAAAAAACGGTCCACGCGTGCCACGGGGCCGTCCCCCTCCGCGCTTCACTGACCACGCCGCCGATAACCAGAGAAAAGATCACCAGCATCGCGATATTCATGAACTCCTGGGAGAGGAGCCCCGCGGTAACGAACGAGAATCGCGCCGTCGAGAGCGGCCAGAAGAGCTCTATGCCCGCCAGATATTCAGGCCCGACTTGTGCCGCGGCGACGCCAAAGATCGAGAGCAGCGAGGTCTTGAAGGAGAAGAGATCCAGGAAGAGATGACTCAGCGTGCCCAGTACACACCATGGAAGTAGCTGTAGTGCCTGCGCCTTGTCCCGGCACACGGCAAATCCGACCGTAACGAGTACCGCGATCAGCAGCGCGCCGAGGAGCGAATGGGTCGCGGTACGATGCAGCTCGCATAACGCATCCCAGCCGGCAACCGCGCCAATCATGTCAATATCGGGCAGGAGCGCGCAGAGCGTAACAGCACGTATGCCCGCATCGCCGAGTTGGCTGCGGCGTCCGAGGAAATAGCCGGCTATGTAATGCGTCAGCGGATCCATGGCAGCCTCTCTTTACGCCCCTACTCGCTCTTACTTGGTTACTATAGCTTCCTTCCATTTATCTTTTCTCACCACGCTTCGTGGATAAACGAGCGCGAGCAGTTTTTCATATCGTGAGCACGTAAGGGAAGTATGAACGAAACAGAAGAGCTCGAGCGGTTGAAAGAGCGCTTAGGACGACTTGAAGCGAAGTTCAACGTCTTCTTTAAGGTACTCCTCTACCTGTTGCGCGAATTAGAGCCAGAAGCGGTGAGCAATTTGCTAGATAAAGCGGCCTATGAACTCGCGAGCATGACTGAAGAGGAGAAGCAGGACTTCGTGGCGTGGCATAGACGCGTCTTCGGTGAGCTTTAGAACCGTGAGTGCTGAGCAGCGGCGTGTAACGAAGGTCATACGAAGGGGCTGAGATCAAATCTCATACCGTCACGGGCGGCGATGACCTCCACCCCCGTCTCATCGCTGAGCTGCTTGGCAATCTCCCAGGGCTTGTTCCTGAGCATGGTCATCCCGAAATGGGTAAGGATTGCCACGTTTGGGCGCCGCGCGTCGATGATTTGCTTTGCGTCCTTAACGGTGAGATGATCAACGCCCTCCCGCCGTCGGTACATCGCGACGTTCATGATGAGCACCGCGCCGTCGTAATACTCCTCCAGGCCGTCGAAATAGAGCGTATCGGAAATAAAGGAGACGATCGTCGAATCCGAGCCCTGTAATTTGATATTCAGCCCGAAAGTCTCCACGATGCTGTGCACGTGCCGTTTCGGTGTCTGAAGCTCGAGGTTACCCACCAAGTAGCTGCCGCCTTCTTTGAAGATCTCAATGCGATCCAGAAGGCCTTTATAATAATTCAGGACGACCGCATCGCCCTCGTTATGAAGTGCGTCATTGGGGCAGAGCAGCACGCCCCGCGGCTTGAAACCACCTTCGGTCATCGCCTCGATCATCACATTGACATCATTAGAGTGGTCTAGGTGTTTATGCGTGAGCACAATTCCATGAAGTTTTGCGGGATTGAGCTTCGGCCGACTCGCGGTAAATTTCACCAGTGTTCCCGGCCCCGGATCGATGAGGAGGTTGGTGCCCTGAAGGCTCAGCACGGTCCCGGCAGAGGCACGGAATTGCGTGATCATGACGAATCGCGCGCCTGCAGTACCCAGAAACTTCAGTTCGTCCTTCTCCTTCCGCGTCATTTAATCCTCAAATCCCCGGTACAACCCCGACTTACGTGCGCTCCTGAGCGCTTCCTGGTACTCGCGCAGCGTTATTCCCCTGCTCAGCTCATCGTGCTCGCACGCTTTATACATAGGTCTATATTGCGCCATTATATTTACATACGATTCTCGCGAGAGTTCGGTAGCAATGAACGTGAAGACCGTCTCGGAGCCCGCGAGGCCATGTGGCAGTACCAGATGCCGTATCAATAAGCCCCGAACCGCGATTCCCTGCTCGTTCATGGTGAGATCGCCGACCTGACGGTGCATCTCCTTTACCGCGGCCCGGGAGACATCAACGTAGTCCTTTGCATTCGAGTACTTCTTCGCCACCTCGTTATCGCTGTACTTGAGGTCCGGCATATAGATGTCCACGATCCCGTCCAGCAGCTTGAGTGTGCGTGTCGACTCATAGCCGCCGCAGTTGTAGACAAGCGGCACGCGCAACCCGCCTTCGATTGCGATTTTGAGCGCTTTCACAATCTGCGGCGTGAAGTGCGTGGGCGTGACGAAATTGATGTTATGGCAGCCCAGGTCTTGCAGTCGAAGCATGCTCCGCGCGAGCTCTTCATCGGTCATCGGTCGCCCTTGTCCGAGGTGGCTGATGTCATAGTTCTGGCAGTAGATGCAGCCCAGGTTACAGCTGGTGAGGAAGATCGTGCCCGAGCCGTACGTGCCCACGAGGACTTCTTCTTCACCGAAATGCGGCTGCACGCTGGAGACCATCAACTGGCTATCAGACTTGCAATATCCCCGCTCACCTTTGATACGATCAACATAGCATTCACGCGGACAGAGGGTGCACGCACGCAGAAGAGCCCAGAGCTGGTCGATCCGTTCGTCAAGCTCACCGCACTCGTACGTCTCGCGATAAATCGGTGCGGACATGGGGCTTTTCATGTACAAAATTGAACAATACTCTATAAATTTTTGGTTTGGTCGCGAAAGGCAGAAAAGAGTGTGAAGAGACGAGATGGCAAAGCGAGGGAAGATCATTGCAGTGGCGGGCAAGGGTGGAACGGGAAAGACGGTCATCGCTGCGCTCCTCTTGAAATTCCTTGCGGAGGCGAGTGGTGCGCAGGTGCTGGCAATCGATGCTGACCCGGCAACGAGCCTGCCAAGCGCGTTGGGCGTAAAAATAACAAAGACGATCGGAGACGTGCGTGAGGAGATCGCGTCGCCGTCACAGGTCTTCTTCTCGCAGGAGATGCCTACCGATATGCTGCTCGAATACAAGATCGAGGAGATTCTGGTGAAGACGCCACGCTTCTCTGTCCTGGCGATGGGGCATTCTGAGGGGCCAGGTTGCTACTGCCTCATCAACGATATGCTCCGGCACTTCATCGATAAATTATCAGCACGGTTCTCGACGATCGTGATCGACTGCGAAGCAGGTCTGGAACATCTCAGCCGGCGGACGACCCGGGACGTGGATACGCTGCTGGTGGTGACCGATCCAACGAAACGGGGCATTGAAACAGCATCATCGATTAAACGGCTCGCGGAAAAGCTGCAAATCAACGTACGGCGCATCTTCCTGATCGTGAACAAGGTGCGGGAAGAGGAGCAGGTGAAAAGCGCTCTGCCCGGATTGATAGCGCAGAGCGGGCTCGAGCTCGTCGGAACGGTACCAGAAGACGAGATGATCGGAGCGTTCGATCTGGTGGGCACGCCGATCCTAGAGCTCCCGGATGATTCAAAGGCAGTGGTTGCTGTAAAGGGCATTTTCGAGGCGGTTTTTGAACATTAAAGGCTACTGCGGTATCACCCAAATACTCGATAGTCGCTCAAGTTACCTAATCGAACTCGTCCTTCTCGAAAAACTCATCCAGCTTCCGATCAACGGCTTTACCTTTTCCTCCGCTGTGCTCGTAGCTCTTCTTGTCGTCCACGATATGAACCACGGTATGACCCCGCTCTTTCAATGCATCGGCGATGAATCGGCGATGGCATCTGAAAAAGAGCAGCTCTGCACACATGAGTGCGATCCGTTTCGATACTGCAAGCTCTTCAACATACGCCAATCCCCGCTCAAATTCCCGGGTTTCCATGAACGCGCGATAGCCACCCTTCCGAAAGCCGCCCAGTTGTCCCAGATGATGATACTCAATGCCGTGCTGCTCCAGGCAGATTTTGAGGCGCTCTCGCGTGAACTGGCGGTATCGGGAGGTCGGGAACCGCCTGACATCCACAACCGCTTCGATCTGATACGCTCTGAGCACATGCAAGAACTCCCTCATGCTCCTCGAACTCGTTCCCACGGTCCAGATTTTCATGGAGGTCGCGCCTCGTCAATTTACAGTACGTGTGTGGAAAAATAGGTAGTAATAAAAAGAAGCGCAGAGCAAAGTAGTAATACTCTCGAGATTGTAGCGGGGGTGAAGTTATGAGAGACAATAAGGAGGAGAGGGGAAAATGGCAACGGAAATAAGAGACACTTCGGCAAATCCTGCGCCGCTCGGATTGATGGGCTTCGGTATGACCACTGTGCTCCTGAACATTCACAACGCTGGTTTTTTCGCCTTGGGTACCATGATCCTAGCGATGGGCATCTTTTACGGCGGCTTAGCGCAGATTATCGCGGGTATTATGGAATGGAAGAAGGGCAACACATTTGGCACAACGGCCTTTACGTCGTATGGGCTCTTCTGGCTCTCGCTCGTTGGGTTGTTGGTCATGCCGGAAATAGGCTGGGGTTCCGCTAATGAAAACGCTGCGATGGTCGCCTATCTCTTTATGTGGGGACTGTTTACCGCAGTTATGTTCGTCGCCACACTCAGGCTCAATCGAGCGCTCCAGTTCGTGTTTGCGTCCTTGGCATTGCTCTTCTTCCTCTTAGCGCTGGGAGATGCAACGGGCAATACTCTGATAACACATATTGCAGGCTACGAGGGGATTATCTGCGGGCTCTCTGCAATCTATGCCGCACTCGCACAGGTGCTCAATGAAGTATACGGAAAAGTCATAGCGCCGATCGGGCCTGTGCAATAGCGCATTCGTTATACCGAAAAATCTACAGACATACTCTGCTCTGAAGAAGGCTGGAGCAGAGATTTATATTTTTTACTCAAAAATTCCAGAGCGGTTGGATGGAAACATCAGTTATGCTGCGACTTGAAAGACGGCGCCATTTGTATAGGTTAACTGTCAGTTCGTAAAAATCGTTTCAAGCAACTCTTTTTTGCCGCTTGAAAATCCTTTCAACTGTCTCAATGGTATCAATCTCATCAACCGATAGATCCCAGCGAATTCGTTTGATGCGCGGGAACCGGAGTGCGTAGCCGCTCTCGTAGAGCGAGCTCTTCTGTATCTCGTCGAATTTCACCTCCACCACCACCCGCGGCTCGACAATCAGCGTTCGCCCTCGCTGCTCGCGTGCAATACCCTTGAAGTACTCCGTCATCTCCGCGATCTCCGCGTCTTTCAGACCACTGAAGGCTTTGACGATCGGCGTGAGATTATCCTCCCGGTCTCGGGTCGCAAAGGTATAGTCCGACAGCTGGTGCGCTCGCTTGCCGTGACCGTACTCGACCGCTATGACGACCAGATCAAGCGTTTCCGCCTCGGGCTTCAGCTTCAACCATTCACTACCGCGTTTGCCCGGCGTGTAGTACGACTGCGGGTTCTTGATCATCAAGCCTTCGTAGCCGAGGTCGAGTGCCTCCTGGAACATGATTCGCGCTTCGGCAGCGCTCTTGGTCAGAACATAATTCGCGATCTCCACATGCTCACTTGGTTCAATCAGCGTCTGTAACAGCTTGCGCCGCGCGAGTAATGGCTTATCAAAGAGCGTCTCACCATCAAGATACAGGAGATCGAAAACATACACTTTTACCGGAATCTTACGTGCAAATTCGTCAACGCGATATTTCCGTCTGAGCCGCTTGATCAGCTCCTGGAATGCTTTCGGCGAGTGCTCAAAGGGGATAATCTCAGAATCAACGATGAATGAATGTGGAATCTTCCGGATGTCCGCAACGATCTCGGGGAGCGATTGGCTCACCTCATCAGCTTCTCGAGTGAACACAGTAACGCGTTCGTTACGCTTATGCATGCTGAGCCGTGCGCCGTCATATTTGTACTCGAAGAGCGCGGTATCGAAGCGTCTGAACCCCTCCTCGAGATTCTCTGCGGTATCCGCAAGCATCGGACGCAGCGGTCGGCCGAGCACGATGGTGAGCTCTTTCAGCTTCGCAGGCTCCTCTTTCGCGAGCTGTGCCACTTCTCCAATATCAGATCGCACCATGTACGCCTTTCGGAGCACGTCCACATCCACCGAAAAGGCCTGCGCGATCGCTTCTTCAAGCAAGCTATGCTTGAAGCCGTAGCGCATATCGCCGGTGATCGTCTTCACGATAAATTTCGCCTCAGCCGGTGTGCTCTGATTCAGGAGCCCGGTTAGTATCGCGCGTTTTCGCCGCGTCGAGTCCTTACCGCCGAGCGTGGCGATCTTCACCAGCGCGCTGTAACATTCCTCAACGGTGAGTGGCTCCGAGACCAAAGAAACGGTGATTTTCGGCTTCTCCGTTACGACCAATTCGATCGCGGAGCCGAGGTCGCCGAACCGGTTATACGCCGCTTTTAGGTCATCATCAGAGATGTGAACGATGGAACAAACAGCATCCCAGAGGCTGGACCAGCCGATTTGGAGCTCCTGCGCAGAATAATCAGGGAACAGCCGGCCTCGGAGCATGTAACAGACCTGCGGGAGTAGCTCAGAAGGCGTTTTCCGTAATAAATCGGCTACCAGCGCGATCTTCTCCCGTGTGCTCGACGTGGCTCTAACCTGCTCGTAGATTTCCGTAAGCTCGCGTAACAGCATGATAGTAAAAACCTATAGGCCGAACACAAAAAGATAGGTTTATGTTCTCACGAAGCTTGTAAACACGCCTCAATAAAGGCCTTAAACGGCGGTGAGGGCTTGTTTGGCCGGGATCTGAACTCCGGGTGGAACTGCGTGGCAAAGAAGAAGGGATGCCCCTCGAGCTCCACGATCTCTATTCTCATGCCGCTTCTGTCTGAGCCGGAGAAGACCACGCCATCTTTCTCGATCTGCTCGATGTACGCGGGGTTCACCTCGTACCGGTGTCGATGCCGTTCCACAATCTTGTTCTTGCCGTAAATCCGCTCCGCGATCGTGCCCTTACGGATGAAGACTTGCTGGTTGCCCAGCCGCATCGTGCCACCTAGCTCATCCACGCCCTCCTGCTCTTCTAACAGAGCAATGACCGGGTGTGGCGTCTCTGAGAGCTCAGCACTATGCGCGTCCTTGAGGTGCGCGACATGCCGAGCTATCTCTACTACTGCCATTTGGAACCCGAAGCACAACCCGAGATATGGAATCTTGTGCTCACGCGCGTACTGAATCGCGTTAATCTTACCCTCTACCCCGCGAGCACCGAACCCGCCGGGAACGAGAATGCCCTGAACATCTTCGAAGAAGGGATCTAACCCACGAGCTATCTCCAAATCCTCAGCCTCGAGCCATTTCAACATGACGTTGCACCCAACTGCCGTTGCCGCATGCTTTATCGCTTCTTTGATGCTCAAATACGAATCTTCCAATTCCGCATACTTGCCCACGATCGCTATCGTTACACACGGCCCCTGCCTCGATTCTATCAGCCGTGCCACCATCTCCTCCCATAGGTTATCTTCTACGGACTGCGTTAGTTGGAGCTTGCTCATGATGATCTCAGCTATACCTTCCCGCTCGAGCAGAAGCGGTACCTCGTAGATGTCCTCCGCATCTTGCGCACTGATCACCGCGTTCTTTCGCACGTTGCAGAACATCCCGATCTTCGCCTTCACCTCATCCTTCAGGGGCACTTTACACCGGCAGACAATGATGTCGGGCTGCAGCCCCAGCTCGCGCAACGCCTTCACCGAATGTTGTGTCGGCTTCGTCTTCTGCTCGCAGAGCGCTGTATACGGCACCAGCGTCACGTGCACAAAGAGAAAGTCGTTCTCCCCCTCCTCGCCGTGCATCTGCCGCACCGCCTCGAGGAACGGCATACTCTCGATATCGCCGACCGTGCCGCCGATCTCTACCAAACAGATCTCCGCACCACTCTCCGCTGCTACCGCCCGAATGCGCGCCTTTATCTCGTTCGTGATATGCGGAATGATCTGGACAGTTTGGCCGAGATATTCGCCCTTCCGCTCACGCTCAATAACTGCGTCATATACCACGCCGGTGGTTATGTTGTGCTCGCGGCCCAGTTCGACATCCATGAAGCGCTCATAATGGCCCAGATCGAGATCGACCTCCGTGCCGTCACCGCAGACGTACACCTCTCCGTGCTGATACGGGTTCATCGTGCCCGCGTCGATATTGATGTACGGATCGATCTTGATCGGGACGATGGTATAGCCGCGGTCCTTCAAGAGTCGCCCAATGGAAGCCATCGTGATGCCCTTGCCAAGCCCGCTCATCACGCCTCCGGTTACGACGATATACTTCATCTCTGATTCACTTCTGTTCCACGCTTCTCAGATGCATAAAAAAGATGCACGCTTCTCTGAACAACTTACCCGTGCGGTCGGTGATAAACCTTTCGTTCCCGCTCATCCGACGGGCTACAGGTTGTAAAGCACGAGGAACAGGAAGAGCAATGCGGCAATGAGCGCACTAACGAAGAGTCCCCCGGGCGAATATCTGAACAGGCCCACGTGCAGCATCAAGACGACCAGAATGAAGAAGATACTGGTGACGCAGGCGGAGATGACCAGTCGTGAAAGGAACTGACGCTCGTCAGCGGTTAACGTCATCTCCTTCTTTTCCGTGACCGCGGTGTCAGGGATCCGCGGCTCCTCGCCCGCCTGCTCCGTAGGGACACTAAGCTCATCCGATTCGACAATCTCCACACCAAATGCTCGCTTGGACGCGCCGTAGCCCGAGCTCACGAAGATATCGCCCCGGGTGGACTCGTCGGTCACGCCTGCGTAGCTCTTGGGCAGACGCACCATTGCCGCTACCTTCTCGGTCTCGATGACGTAGACCTT
>JAFGKP010000152.1 GCA_016928455.1 Methanomicrobia archaeon | reverse complement strand
GAGGAGAAGAAGAAGAAGCTGGTCTCCTATCATTTGGGTATCCTCGAAGATCATGGGTTCGTGAAGAGCAAATACGAGATCTCCGAGCAGCCGAAGTCAAAGGGCAAGGCGCTGAAGCGATACTGGGTGACTGATAAGGTGAACGAGGTGGTGGGCGAGCTCAAGAAGATGTGACTCGTCTTCGAGACGCACGTTCCCAGCAGCCTTACAGTAATTAAAGACAGAGTGTCCCTTACCCTACGTGGGAAGCGCGGTGCGATTAGCTTTAATCGTCTTTCGGCCAGAATGCTTGGTGTCCTTTTCGCACAGGTGATACCTAACGCTACTCTGACGCAGTGAATTCGGGCAATTCCTTTGAGTCGATTCACTGCTCCGAATAGCGTAGAAGCGAAGAGATCACATGATATACGTGACACTTGAGCGATCGAAATCGGGCACCATCTCGAGCGCCACGCCTTCGAGATTATCCTGAACAGCTTCTTCCGTGGAATACGCAACGTTGGGAATAAAGGCGCTGATATCTCGCGACATCTGCGTGACTACATGCTCCTCGCCAAAGAGCTCACGGGAGATCCAGTAGACGAGTTTTCGGGTGTGCGCCTCTTCGATGTACCCCAGGGCATGGATATACTCGTGAAGGAGAACGTGAAAGGCATAGGCGGTGAACAACGGCGGATTCATCTTGGTAATCCATTTTAAGGGCATTCGGTTCATAACAATCGTGTTCGAGCCGAGGGGATAGAATGCCCCGACCCAGGTACGAGCATCGCCGCCGAGATCCGCGAGCCCGAGTGTCAAGCCAGCTCTCCCGGTATGCAGTACCTTCCGAACACCTTCCTTGACAAGCTCGAAGACGTCAGAGAGTGTCTTCGCTTCATCCAATTTCTGGTGGTATCTTTTCATGGTCTGATCCTCCTGCAGATGCTGCATAATATTATAATTTTTTATATAATAAATTTGCGGAAATCCCAAGAAGCTATATCTTACGTGGCGTGAGAAGAGTACATACCGACAAACGACAAGAGGAGTCTAAAGATGTGTGAGTCAACGGTGTATATGGAACGCGCGGGGGCGGCCACCAGAGAATTAGTGATGGAGGACGTCGTACGCGTGGCCGCCGAGGGCGAACGTATCAAGCTCACCGGGATATTGGGCGAGACGTGCGAAGTTACGGGACGAATAGCCGAAATCGACCTGATCCGGCATACTATCACGCTTGAGCAGGGAGCATGATGCGGGTGATATTCGATGCGGCGGTACGGCAGAACTTTGAGCTCAGCCTCGGTCTCGCAGAGCTCCGCGGCATACTGCAGCACGAGAAGAATGCACTCGATACAGAAATAGCAGCGGTGGAAGCGGAGGTAAGACGCACATACGATCTTGCGGCAGTCAAAGACATCGGAACCCTGAGAAGGCAGCGGGATTTCTTCTGGCAGCTGGGTGTTGATCCCACGAAAGTGCGACCAGCGTCCGAGGCGCTGCTGCGACGGATTGTGCAGGGCAAAAGTCTGCCACGGATTTCACCGATAGTGGATGCGTACAATCTCGCCTCGGTGAAGACGCTGCTTACCTTCAGCGCATTCGATGCAGCCATGATTGAACCGCCCTTACGCGTACGATTCGCGCAAACGGACGAGGAGGTGCTGCTTATAGGCCCTCGGATGAAGCGGCTGAGCGGGCGCGAACTGGTGCTAACGGATGCTTCACGGATCCTGTGCGTCTATGTGCATGGTGATACGGATGCCACGAAGGTGACGAACGAGACAAGGGACGTGCTTCTGGTTGCCTACGGCATTCCCGGGGTTTCAGATACAGAGCTCGAAGAAGGCTTGAGCGTTGCCGCTCGGTATATCCAGCAGTTCGCAGGGGGCGAGCTTCTTGGAAAAGCGATATACCGGTAACGCGCTCTGGGTCGTTTCGTTCTTGAACAGCGGACGGCGATACAGCGGAGAGCGCAGCGAATCCGCCTTTTATAAGCTCTTCTCGGAATACTATAGCAGTATTGTATCGATCTCGAGTCGATGAGGGGTAATGAGATACGGCGAGAGAATGAGCAAAGGAATAATAGGCGGCATTACTAACTCTATAACTTAAAACCAGGCACTATGGGAGCAATAAGACGCACAATTACCGGCTTCTTTCTGTTATTCGTCGTGGTGACGATAGGCGCCTTGGGCTTCTGGTATTTCGAAGACCTCTCAGTTTTCGAGGCGGTCTATATGGCCGTTATCACGATCACCACCGTGGGGTATGGGGACTACTATCCGCATACACCTCAGGGACAACTATTTACGATGGTATTGATCTTAACGGGCGTTGGCGTTGTCTTATATGTGCTCACCGGTATAATAGGTTTAGTTTTGGAAGGGCAGTTGCGCGAAGCTCTGGGCATAACACGAGTAAAGCGGGGCGTGGCAAAGATGAAGAATCACAGGATTATCTGTGGCGGTGGTCGTACCGGGAGCGTCATTGCGGACGATTTTAGAGAGGAGGGTCTGGAGTTCGTCATTATAGATAACAATGCCGAGCGCGTAAAGGAGCTGCGGAAGAAGGAGATACTCGTGGTCGAAGGTGATGCGACGAGTGAGGAGACCTTGAAGGAGGCGGGTGTGGAACGCGCCTCGGGCTTGGTCTCAACGCTCCCGGATGATGCTGATAACCTGTTCTTGAGTATCACGGCGAAGGGCTTGAATCCAAATTTGGATATCGTCTCGCGTGCAGGCTCGGAGAAAGCGGCGAAGATGCTCTACAAAACGGGTGTGAAGAAAGTGGTGATGATCGAGGAGATTGGTGGACGACGGCTCGCGCGGAGTTTGACCACGCCTGCGGTGGTCGATTTCATCGATTTCGCGACGAAGAAGGGTGAGGCGTCGCTGGAGAGCTTCAAGGTGCAGCCGGGCGCAAAGATCGCGAACAAAAAGGTAAAGGAGCTGCGACTTAAGGAGCGAATCGGCGCGTCCATCGTGGCGATTCTACGTGATGGACGGGTCATCTCGAGCGTCGGGCCTGAGGATGAGATACTCGAAGGTGATACGGTGGTCGTAATGGGAAAGAAGGAACGAATAGAGAAACTGGAGGATTTCTTCTAGTTTCCGGAAGTAGAATTTTAGGGTAGACTATCTATCGAGGATTTTGATTAAGTGTATCTAAAGCCACCTAAAATCTTTCTCCCGGAATTTTCCATCTTTTTTGGTTCTATTTTTAGGTTTTT
>JAFGKP010000151.1 GCA_016928455.1 Methanomicrobia archaeon | reverse complement strand
TTCCTGCGCTTCTTATCCATCTGGAGCGCAGTCTTCACCGCGACCTCTCCGACCTGCTCGGGATCGAGAATAATCACGCCGGGCACGCGTTCGTTCACGAGGTCCGCAACGATGCTATCAGGGTCGTCATCAGTGCGGTCCACCAGCCCGTGTAACGCCTTGTCATTCGTGGCGATCACCGGCGTGTGCACACGCTGACAGAGCTCGACGATGTCCGCGCGAATGCACTGCTCATCGATGACCGTGAGATCCGCAATCCCTGCCCGAATCACGCGCAACTGCCGGCCCAGTGCCGCGGCGATCTTCGCTTTCTTGTATACCCGGGTGGTGTCGATCGAGGTGCAACAGATGCCCGCGAGTTCAACCCGGTCTTCAAGATCGTTCTCCGTCAAGTAGTCGCCGATATCAGCTGCAGGAGGTACATTATGCCCGATAACGAGGATGACCGGCTTATTTCTATCAATCGTGCCAATGCCGACATCAACGAGCGGCACGTCCGGGCCACCGCCCTCCTTGCTCGTAGGCATGCCGTAGCAGGCGATCTGAATGATATCCGCCGCTTCTTTGCTCAGTGAGTCGAGCATCCCCATATGGAGCGCTTTCGATTCGAAATCCAGATACGAACCCTCCTGGCCCGTGTGTACAGCGTCCGCCAGCTGGACGATCTGCTCCTCTACATAATCATATACCTGCTCGAAGTCGCCTATCGTTCTCGGCTTAATGCCACAGATCAAGCGGGTAAGTGGCGCTTCAATATCCACCTTCGGACCAAAATCGATCGGCACGTCGCGCCCAAACAGCCTGATCATATCATGCAGAAGATGTCGCCCGTGGCCGCAGTGCGCGCTGCACCCGACCAGACACGCAAGCAGCACAATTCGCCCATGTTGCGCGTCCATGCGTATTCCGCACGCGCCTTTCTTATTGCCCGTGAGGTCGCATTTCCCGTAGGTACAGAGGCAGCACATGTCGCACAGAGGCGCATAAAACGGTTTATACCGCTGTAAGAGCTTGAAATCCCAATTGCGAAGCGTTGCAATCCCCGGCATCGGATGGGGGCCCATAGGTTCCCAGTCCTGCTCAACGCCCTCTTCTTCGATCTCGCCAATGCTTATCCGCACATTCTCCAGGCCAGCGATCTTGAAGAGGTCACCCCTATTGATCTCAGACATTTCCTTTCTTCCTTCTCTTTTTTTGTTCTGTGATTCCTTTCTGTTTTACGGTTAGATAAATTTACACAGCTGCGCATGCGGGTCAGTTCGAGAACGAGACGCAAGCATACGGTGCATGAATAAACATTCCTTTATAAGTGTTGGCATTAAAGTAAGTAAGGCGAAGCGGAAAGGCGAAAGAAAGGCGAAAGAAAGGCGAAAGAAAGCGAGAAGATGAGGAGAAGAGAGAAGACGGATCCACGGATTTCGCGGCTGATCGAGGAGCTGAAGCGGCATTCGAGGGAGCAGAACGTGCCGCTGTGGCGCGATCTCGCGAAGCGGTTGGAGAAGCCGCGACGGCAGTACGCGGAGGTCAATTTGAGCAGGATAAACCGCTATTCGGCTGAGCATGATACCGTCGTCGTGCCTGGAAAGGTGCTGAGCGCAGGGCAGCTGGAGAAGCAGGTAACCATCGCTGCGCTCGGGTTCAGCAAGAAAGCCTCTGAAAAGATCGGCGCGCATGGTAAATGCCTGAGCATTGAAGAATTGATGTCGGTTAATCCGAAAGGTTCAGGTGTAAAGATACTGGTATAATAACTTTTTGTGTATGAACGACGTACGTAGTGAGAAAGAGCAATGGGCCGAGAAGTAATCGATGGTGAAGGGCTTATCCTGGGGCGGATGGCCAGCAGCGTGGCGAAACGGCTGCTGAACGAGCCGGAAACGCAGATCGTGATCGTGAACGCCGAACGCGTGGTCATCAGCGGTACGAAAGAGTATATCTTCAAGGAATATAAGGCAAGGCGTGACCGCGGTTCGAAGGAGCAGGGCCCGTTCTACCCCAGAGTACCTGATCGTATCGTGAAGCGAACGATCCGGGGCATGTTGCCATATAAGCAGGGTAAGGGGAGAGCTGCATTTTCACGATTGAAGGTTTATCTCGGTGTGCCTGAAGCATTTGAGGCTGAGGAGCGGCAGACGATGGAGAGCGCCTCGGCTGCACGATTGTCACGGAAGTATTTAACGTTGGGGGAGGTGAGTGAGAAGTTAGGATGGGTACCAAGGCGAAGCTAAAGAAGATCGTGAACGAGGTTGGGAAGCGGAAGACCGCAGTTGCACGGGCAACGATCAAGGAGGGTACCGGTGTCGTCCGCGTGAACAAGAAACCGTTGGAGGTCATCGAGCCGGAAGTTGTCCGAGCGAAGCTGGCGGAACCGATGTTCATCGCCGCTCAGTTCCCTGAGATCGACACGACGAGGATCGATGTGGACGTGACGGTTACGGGAGGCGGCTTCATGGGTCAGGCAGAGGCGGCACGCACCGCTATCGCGCGCAGCTTGGTGGAGTGGACGGCAAATGAGCAATTGCGCGAAATCTATCTGGACTATGATCGCCACCTGCTGGTGAGTGATATGCGGAAGAAGGAGATGAAGAAGTTCGGTGCAAAGGGGCCACGAGCGAAGCGGCAGAAGTCCTATCGGTGAGATGCGGTGAGGTGAAGGCTCATTATGATTCCCGTCAGGTGTTTCACGTGCGGAAAGGTCATCTCAGACGTCTGGGACGAGTATAAGGAGCGCATTAAGCGCGAGGAGCCCGGGCAGGTGCTGGACGATCTGGGTATCACGCGCTATTGCTGCAGACGGATGCTGCTCACACACGCAGAGTTAATAGATGAGATAGCACCGTATGGATGAGGCGCGAGTAGTTCTTTTTAAGGTAACAGGGGGTCGTAGGGTAGCTTGGTCTATCCTTCGGCGTTCGGGACGCCGAGACCTGAGTTCAAATCTCAGCGACCCCAT
>JAFGKP010000150.1 GCA_016928455.1 Methanomicrobia archaeon | reverse complement strand
GGGAGAGTCAAACAGGATCGAGCACGAGCAACATCGATACGCTCTACTTCGATGTCTTCCCGGAGACCATAAGCGATTTTGTGCGCTGGCGCGGGATTTCGCCGCTCAAAAACGACTATGACCATGATGGGCTTACGGACGCTGAGGAACGCAGTAACGGCACCCGGCCCTGGTCGTTCGATACCGACGGCGATGGCTTGAGTGATAAGTATGAGCTGGACATTGGCACGGATCCCTGTGACGCCGATATGGATCGAGATGGTTTGAGTGACCGGGTTGAGCACCTGTACAACACGAATCACTACTTCTGGGATAGTGACGGTGACGGGCTCTCTGATTATATGGAGGTCAACGGCTGGGTCATTACCGTCAATTACAGCGGGTACGTGTTCAACACCACGGTTCACTCAGATCCGCTGCGTTCGGATAGCGATGGCGATGGCGTGGAGGACGAGATGGAATATTTCAGCTTCCTCAATCCGCTCTCGAAGGATACCGATGGCGACGGCGTTATGGATGTGGCATCACCGAAATATTACACACGGTTCAATTTTACCACGAAATGGGGTAGGTATGGCAACGAGACCGGGAATTTCACCTATGAGCTGGGTAGTATAGCAGTAGACGAAGATGGGTACGTCTATGTCGCGGAAACCCCGAATGAGTGGGCCCCTCCCGCTCCAACGCCCCGGATCCAGAAGTTCGACGCTAACGGTACGTACCTTACCCATTGGTATATTAACGATACCCCTACTTCGGTGGCGTACACGAGAGATTTGGCCGTAGGCAATGGCTATGTCTACGTTATTAAAAGAAGTTGGCCGAATAGCAGCATCATGAAGTTTGATTCTAACGGCACGTTCCTGAAATCGTGGTTAGATCCCGTTATAACCCCCGGAATCGTGGCCGTGGGTCCCGAAGGCAATGTCTATGTTTACGATTATGAGCTAAGTTATATCACGATCTTTGACCCCGATGGCGTGTTCGTAAATACATGGACTACGGGCATATGGGATATCGATACTTCGGATATAGCCGTCGACAGCCATGGGGACGTCTGGATTGTCCGTCCTGGTGGCTCCTATTGTGGAATTTATCAGTATGCTACCAACGGCACTTTACTCAATCACTGGGGTGCGTGCGGCTCGGGAGACGGGCAATTCTCGTCGCCACAGGGTATAGCGGTAGATAGTGGCAGCTTTGTCTATGTCGCGGATACCAATAATCACCGCATCCAGAAGTTTGCTCCTGACGGCTTTTTCATCAAACGTTTGGGGTACGAAGGTGAGGGCGACGGCGAGTTCAAACGGCCCGAGGACGTGGCGGTTTGGGCACCCACACGTCTCCGGATCGCGCAAAGTCTCAACCTGGGGAACACCGGGACCTTCGGGTATATTGGTGATCTCTACGTCGCTGATACCGGCAATTACCGCATCCAGAAATTCGCCATGGAGGGGTTAATGCCCAATGCGAGTAAGGATTCGGACGGTGACGGATTGACCGATCTGAACGAGACGATTGGCTGGACTGTGACCTTTACCAATGCGACCGGGACATATACCCGGGAGGTCTCGAGCGAGCCGTTGATGCCTGATACGGACCTCGAGGGGTTTACGGATTACGGGGAGTTCATGCACCTATCCAATCCACGCGATATAGATACCGACGACGACGGGCTCACCGATCTGGTAGAATACGTGCTGGGGACCAATATCCTCCATTACGATACCGATGGCGATGGGCTGGACGATGGCACGGAGGTCACCTTCGGCAGCGATCCGTTCCGCACCGACACCGACTCTGACGGGCTCTCGGATTACGAGGAGTTCTATCTCGCCATCCACTTCCCTTACTATGCGGGCCTCAACTTCTCCACCGATCCGATCCTGCCCGATACCGACGACGACGGACTTACCGACTCGCAGGAGATCAATTTCTCGGACCCGCTACTCCCGGATACCGATGGTGATTCACTGTTAGATGGTGAAGAGTGGCATTTGGGTACCGATCCGTGGGATCCTGATAACGACGGCGATGGGCTTATTGACGGGCACGAGAACTTCTTCCAGACGAATCTGACAAACCCCGATAGCGATAACGACGGGGTGAATGATAGCGAAGAGATCGCTCTGCACCTGGATCCGCTCCTGAATGATACTGATGGCGACGGACTCCTGGATGGCGACGAGCTGAACAGAAATCTCAATCCACTGAGCCGCGATTCCGATGGCGACGGCATCATCGATTCCGAAGACTTTGACAGCTTTACACCTTTCGAAGAGCAGGTGTACCTCGCCTACGATCCGGACGCCGATACGGACGAGTTCGCGGAGAAGCTCAATGAGTCACTGAATTACACGTATCTCCACACAGTCTCTCTCGATGATTTGCTCCGCAAGCATGCAGATGCGCCGTATATCGTGCTCGTTGGACGGCCGGACGCAGGGAACGAAACGGTTGGCACCCTTATCCATGAACTCCTGAACGACAGCGGCGAGGTGCTCACGAACATGCTCGAATCAGATACGTACCGGCTGGTGGTGCGGTATGGAGTATGGAACAGCACGCAAACGATCGTGATGCTGTCGCATCCCTATCCGCGTGATCCTTACCGGGTGCTGAACATCCTGAAGAGCAGGACGGTAACGATACTACCAGACGCTGCGACGGTGAACTATTCTGCACCCCAGGTGTTCTTTGAGATCGATACCATTGATACGCTCAAAGAAACTGATTCGATCATTGCGGCCGCGCTCGGGGAACCAGTAACGCTCTCGGTACAACTGAGCAAATACAACGGCTCGAACGTACCGTTCGCCTTGAGTGTAGCCTCTGGCTTGACCGGAGATGTCAGAGCACTGGGCAGATATCTTGAGATCGAGCTCCATGCAACGGTGCAGAACGAGACGGTAAATAACCTCACCGCTGCAACGGTTATGATGTACTACACGGCGGCGGAGCTGGATCGAACGGGTGATGGCGATGCGGATGATGAGGAGGATCTCGACGAAAGCACGCTGAAGATGTACTGGTATAATGAACCGCAGGGTCGCTGGACAGAACTGTCAACGAATCTGCCCTGGGTGCTGGGGGTCGGGGTGAACACCACGGATCTCGAACTTTACGGGAACGATTACGAGGGCTACGTCTGGGCTGAGGTATACCATTTTAGCACGTACGGGCTGGCGGGCCAAATTGAAGCACCGCCTACCACTTCAAGAGGACAGGGTAGGTATGTCCGGAGAGATACTGACAATGATAGCTGGAGCGATGTCAAAGAGATCATCGAGGGCACCGATCCCTATAATCCTGATACTGACGGCGATAGCGTTATCGATTCGGAAGATCCGTTTCCGCTGGATCCGACGCTGCCACCGCAACCGGTGGTTACACCCACACCGACGGTATCGCCACCTGCTACGCCTGGCGTGACACCAACGCCCGAACCAACGCCATCGCCAACAGGAACACCAACGCCGAAAGAGCCAGGCTTCGGCACGCTGCTGTGGCTCCTAGCAGCGGGGTGCGCCGCTGTCCTCGCAATGGCCGCCCGTAAAACGCGAAGAAGCGGGTAACGGGTAGGAGTACCTGTTGAATTCTTCACCTGCCTGAAAACGGTAATCATCACGTACCCGTCACTCAGTGTGTCACCCAGCCACCCCGCATGCTTTGAACGCTGGTAAAGCAGCGCGTCTTTTGATGAGAAATTCCGTGCGCTCGATGACTGACGACCGGTTACCTGGCTACGGTCTCGGCGCGGTGATGCGCTGCCAGTTATTGTGTACGGCGTAGACGATGGAGCCAAAGCCCAGACTGAGCGCTACAAACCCGATGAGCATGCCAGCCACCGGAATATGAAAGAGCAGGGCGAGTATCACGAAGCCGATGAGAAAGATGAGCAGATCGTTAAGCTTCACCGTGAGCGCATCGCTGAGCGTTTTGCCGAGCGCGAAGGAGACGAAGATGCCCGAGAGCATCAGGGCGATGATGAAGAGCATGCCCATGACCGCGGCCAGGGGGAAACCCACGACTGTTATCGCCAGCACGAAGATCGCTATAGCCGAGACGATAATGAGCCCCAAACCGACGGCAGTGTTCCTCAGCGGCGAACGCCGCACTTCCGCTACGACGCCCATAAATTGCGCGGGGAAGAGCTTGAGCAGCACGATGCCCAGTACGAGGAAGCCGAGAATCATGAGGATGCGTAAAATACTCATCACTTCATGTAGTGCGTCCAGCCCCTCCGGTTCTTGATAGTCTACCCGGCCGGCGCTTCCGGTGTTTTCAAACTCCTGGGCACGTACGGTTAAGTTACGGGAGACCGTGCCCGCGTTAACTACCCGCTGGCCGGAGATCACCGCATCACGGGTGATCACCGCAGTGGGCTGAATGGTGATTTCGCCACCGGCAGCTACGAGATTCTTCGCGGTGCCGTTCATCTCGATCGCACCACCGGCAGCCACGATTTTGCCCTCAACTGCTGCGTTGACCGTGATACGGCCACCGGCAGCAAGGATGTCGCCGCTGACCGGCGCGTTGACCACAAGCTCACCACCCGCAAAGACCACGCTCTCCACCGGTGCGTTGATCGTGAGGGAATCGCCAGCGGCAAAGACGTCGTCATCAACCGGCGAATTCAGCGATATGTTCCCGCCGGCAAACAGCTCAACGGCCTGTGCATGCGGGATCAATAAAAGAACGAAACAAAATATGATGATGAGCAGTCGCTGCACAAGAATAGGGCCACGGGCTGGTTCAACAGGCATAGATAGCTGCCACCTTCTTTCGCTAAGCACCGAACGAACGGTTGTACACAAAGCTATAAAAAGCTTGCTGCACCCCTGGTGCAGCTGGCGCCCGAATACTGGTTTTCGGTTCTCTATCTACCGCAGATCCACGATCTCCGAGAGCTCCGGCCCGGTCGAAATCAATTTCACGGGCACACCGACATCCTTCTCCACCAGAGCGACGAACTCATTCACTTTAGCACTCAGCTCGTTGCGTTCCGTCGCGCCCTTCACCGTCGGATCCAACTTGTCGACCCCGGTCAGGGCCACCATCGTCGCGCCATTGATCATCGCTGAATAACGCGCCATCTTCCCGTCCCATGCCCCGATCCGGCGCTTTCGATGCGTTACCGTGCCGTACTCCTCAATATGCAATTCTGCCGCTCGCTCCTCGCTCATCTGCGTCTCGAACGGCCCTTCGCCCACCCGTGTCGGGAAGGACTTGAACACAATGACCACATCGTCTACCCTGGTAGGGCCGATGCCAACATCCGCGGCCATCTGTGATGCGCTTGTGTCTTTCGAGGTAACGAACGGGTAGGTACCGTAGAGTAAGGAGATGCCAAAGCCCTGCGTGCCCTCGATCAACACGCCCTTACCCGCATCGAGCGCCGTATTCACCTCAAGCGGCACGTCGGTCAGGAACGCCTGGAGCTCCGGAACGTCCTTCGCCTGCCTGCCCTTTCGCGAGACGCGGGCGACATTCGCGGGGCCGCAGCCAGTACCCGTCGAGCCGATGGTGCCTTTCAAGTGGGCGTCACTCCGGTCCGCGTCGATGTGCTCCAGCTCGATAATACCGCAGCGCCGATCCACGCCGACACGGTCCCGTATCTTCAACGTCTCGATCTCTTCCATGAGCACGCGCGGATCAACCAGGACACCGGCACCGATAAGAATCCGTGCGCCCTCCTGCACAAATCCCGACGGTGTCATCCGTAACGCGTATCGTTTACCTTTCACAATGACCGTATGCCCCGCATTGGGTCCGACGCCACCGCGAGCAACGATCTCCGGCTTGTCATGCGTGGCAAGATATGAGATGATCTTCCCTTTACCCTCATCACCAAAAAAACCACCGACTAAAATTGTTGCTGGCATGCCTATCCCTTTAATACTGAGTAACAAAAAGGTTTCTAGGTGACGATCATGACGAAAGAGGCGATTATGAATTACCAATTTGCAGAGCGGATAAAAGCTATGCTGCTTGTTGGCGGGATGCTCTTTCCGGTGGTGGAAGCGTTGAAAGGGCCGGAATTAGACGGTGCGAAGAAAGTGCTCCGCACATTCCTCGACGCGATAGCCATGGAGATTGCGCTGGCCATCCGTGTCTCGAGTAGGGGGGAATTTAAAGCGGTAGCTGAGAAGCTCAAGCTGGTACAGCAGATGTTCGAGCGAGGGGACTTCGAGAATGCTCAGGCGATGCTGGGCAGTGCCGTAACGAGCGCGACCACGGCGTGCGCACATATCACCGAAACACTGCAAGAGCAGGGGCTGCTCTGATCAGAGATGGCCGGATAGCTCAGGTGAGATTAGAAGTAGAACTCCCTAACGTACTCCGGTTTCCGCGTTAAGAGATCCCGAATACTGACGATTCCTACCGCGCGATCGTTCTCAACCACCGGCAGGCGTTTTATCCGCCGCCTGGCTGCGAGTTTACAGGCTTCATCGACCGAGAGGTCAGGCTCAATGGTGGTCAACGGGGCGGACATGATCTCCTTCGCTTTCACCTCGCTGGCACGTTTATTCTTCAGTAACGTCTTCAACGCGATATCTCGTTCCGTAATAATCCCCACCGGTTTTCCCGCTCTGGTAATCACCACACTCCCGATACCCAACTCCTCCATATCCTCCGCTATCTTCCTGACAACGGTCTCTTCGTCCTCCGTAATGATAGGACGGCTCATTATATCCCGAACGTTCATACTTCTTGCTCACCCCCTAGTATATAGGTCTCCAGCTAAAAAGTAGGTCTGCTTCAGGCTCACGTACATACGTATCTGTACGCCACCACACGACAGGTTCCGCTGGTTCGATACGTTGAGCCCGCACCGCATCCCGCCCGTCCTCATATCGAGGGATATAATTTATGCACGTAGGTCGGGCTTCTGGTCAATATGTTCCGCACGCTCACAATCCCGACAAGTTCATTACCATCGATCACCGGCAACCTGCGCACACCCTTCTCTGCGATTATCTCGCACGCGCGTTCCAACGACGTGTCCCGCTCAATAGTGAGCAGCGGCGAGGACATGATCTCCCCCGCTCGCACCTCTGCCGGATTCCGTTTCAGAGCACAGACTTTGAGCGCGATATCACGATCAGTAACAATGCCAACAGGCTTGCCCGCCCTGGTTATCACGACACTCCCGATGTTCCCGAGCTCCATCTCCTTCGAGAGTTTGGTGACCGGGACCTCTTCATCTTCTGTAATGACATTCGGGGTCATCACGTCTCCAACCTCTAACATCTCGACTGCCATTTTTCCTCCCCCTAATCATACTAAGCGATGCTCGTCTATATACATTTCGCTTTTCACTCGGTATCCCGGGGCTCCGAACACAATACGCCGACGAGTTTTTCACCCGCGAGCTCGAGTATCCGCCGTTTTATCATCTCAAATTGCTGGTCAACCTCGCCGCTCAATTCGAGCTCATCACGCCCATTAAAAATGGCCGCTTTCACCCGCTCCCCGATCATGTCATCGGTCTCCGGCTGTAATCGGATGATCATCGAGCCCTTCGGGAGAAAGTTGGTGTACTCCTCCAGATCGCCGCGCTCGATGCCCATGATCAGACCATCTGCATCGCCATCTGTGAGTCCGATCAAGCGAACGCCAAAACGCTTCAAAATATCGCCCGCGATGCTCGTCGTATCGTCTCCGACGGTTACCACGATTGCAACAGCCGCATCCGGCTCCTCAAGCTTCGGAAACAGCTTCTCGACCGTGTAGAGGATGCAGGCTTTCTTCTTTCGCTTCTCTTTACCTTTGCCGAACGTCCCCTCGTATTCCACCCGTTTCGGCGCTGTGCGCCTGATCACACACGCCGATTTAATGAGCTCCTTCTCCAGATCCACCGGTGGTAACTTCGCGAGGTTGTGCTCGATCAAGACGCCCCCTTCGAGCCCCACCAGTTTGCCCTCCTTCGCAATCAGCGTTACGCAGCTATTGCGGCACTCGGGCGAGACTGTTCCGATGATAACGCCGTCGAGCACGATCTTCTCCCCGGGCTGCACTCCCTGTATCTCACGGTATTCGAGGCCTGCAGACCTTCTGTAGTGCGATTCCGGCTTCGGGGGCACGAGCTCGGTGAACGCACTGAATAGCTCACGCAACTCTCGGTACACGTCCATATCGCCTGGCTTGAGCAGCCACCGAATGCACCGCTGGTTACAGTATTCCAGCTGCACGAACGAGAGTGCTTCGGGCCGCCTCCCGGTTCGCGCGAAATTCCCCAGAATGCCTTCCCCCAGCCTGAGGCCGCTCTCCTCGGTCTTCGCATGATTGACCAGTATGACGAAGTCGATGCCGCGGCTCAGGAAATCGCCGAGCACTTCAGAGGGGCGCAGATCCCTGGTGATATCGATTTCATGTTGTAACCCCGCGTCGATAACGGCCGTTTTACCCGTAATTCCACCCAGTGCCGCTTCAAGCTCAAATCCATGCCCTTTCAAGGTCTCAACTGCTCGTTCCACCTCACCTTCATCTACCGCTTCTGGTCCGTGCACGAGCAACCCGAGGCGCGTCATGGGGTTCGTTATAAATATCACTCTGTCTGTTTTACTAAAAAGCTTAATTTCACGGCTTCGTCTTACCGGTTCGTAGGCGCGAGCGTTCGACGAAAACACGCGTCCACGCCCCTCTTCTTCTTTCCTTTATATCCTGCGAGGTTAAACCACAACCGAGAGCAATGGCCGATGAAGCAGCGCCTCGTGATGCAACGCAAAAGCCGCTATTACTCCTCAGTGAGAGCTTGCGGAATGCTGACATGTACTATGCCACGCGCTTTCTCGCGGGCGATCCCTTCATCTATCTCGCTATCCCGCAGGAGCCAGTCCGGAAAGAGGTGCTCGTCGTCTCACACATGGAGTATGAGCGTGCGAGAAAAGAGTCGAGAGTGCACGACGTTCGGTCTTCGCTCGATTACGGTACGAATCTCAAATTAGATGAGGTCGTGATAAAGCTCCTCAGAGATGAGGGTGTGACGGCCGTGGAGGTACCAAGAACGTTCTATCTCGGTACCGCCGAGGCATTGCGGATGAACGGGATAGACGTGGTTCCCGTAGAGGAGATGCTGGTAACGAAACAGCGCGAGATCAAAACTGATCAGGAAGTGCAGTACATCACAAAAGCGCAACGCGCGTGCGAGTTCGCACTGGAACAGGCGCTGGCGACCATCAAACAAGCCAGGATCGAAAGGGATTGCCACTTGTGGTATAACGGCAAGGTTCTTACTGCAGAACGGGTCAGGGCGATCATCGAACATGCGCTGCTCGATGCAGGCTGCAGTTCCAACGGCGACCTGCCGATCGTATCCTGCGGGAAACGGGCTGCGGATCCACACTATTCCGGTCACGGTCCACTCTTATCAGATGAGCCGATAATCATCGATATTTTCCCGCGCTTGAAGACGGAACGCTATTTCGCTGATATGACCAGAACAGTCGTTTATGGCGAGCCCAGTCCAGAGATCGCTGCGATGTACGACGCGGTGCTGGCTGCCCAGAACGCCGCGCTGGCACTCGTCAAAGCGGGCATACTCTGTAGAGACGTCCATTTCGCCGTCTGCGATCTCTTTGAGGAGCGCGGATATGGCACGATCCGAACAGGAGCTAAAAGCGGGTTTATTCATTCTACCGGCCACGGTGTCGGGCTCAATGTGCATGAGAACCCCAGCGTCAGTGATAATGAGTACGTTCTGCAGAAGGGGAATGTGATCACCATCGAGCCTGGCCTGTACGAGCCCAACATCGGCGGCGTTCGACTCGAGGATCTGGTGCTCGTGCACCAGAACGGCGGTGAGAACCTGACAACGTTCGCGAAGCAGCTCGTGCTCTAATCTGACTCGGAAGCGGAGGGATAATGAGGAGCGAGGAGTTCGTGGACATCAACGGCAAGCGGCACGATGGGTGGATACCGGCGATTCGGCTGGAGTGATAGAACGCGGGCTCAGTCAGTCGTTATTCGCGCGAAAGGTAATAGTCGCTAACAGCTCATCGAGCGGTATCAGCGGATGAAGCGCGGTGCAGAGTTTGAGGTCCGCTTCAGCATCGTGCACGATGACACGCGCATAGCGGTTCTTGTCAGCAGGGGTCATCTCGCGCTGCAGCTTCCGTCGTACCGCCTCATGAAGCTCGAGGAGCAGCTCCCGGCCACCCACGCGCTCTACACGCATCAGGAATTCCAACCGCGCCCGCGCATCCTTGTAACGACCGCGTAGCGCTGACTCGAGCAATTCTTCGGCTTGCTGGCGCTGGAAAAACACGTTCTCTGCAACCGCTGTTATCTGGTTCGCATCGATGGTTACGGGCGTTTCCGGTGCGGATCGTACCGACGCGGCTTCCAGAATCAGTATGGCTGCACGCGCATCGCCCCGTGCGTAATCGCATAGGGTCGCCAGACCCTGCGTGGTAATGACCAATCCCGCCCGATCGGCGAGCACCTGGAGTAGCTGATCCAGCGCACCCGTTTGTTCGAGAGAGCGGAAGTGCAGATTCAGGCAGCGTGACCGTACGGCAGGAATGATGCTCGCAGGCTTTGTGGTAGCGAAGATGAACCGGCAGGTTCTGTTGCTCCGCTCCATGATCCGTCGCAAAGCGTGCTGCGCATTCCAGGGCAGCAAATC
>JAFGKP010000149.1 GCA_016928455.1 Methanomicrobia archaeon | reverse complement strand
GGGACTGAGCCCCTGGGAGATCTGGGTCTCTGAGTCACAGGAACGATTCTTACTGGCATTGAAGCCTGAGCAGGTAGAGGAGGTTCTAGCAGTCTTTGAAAAGTGGGACGTAGACGCTGTGGTGCTCGGCGCTACGGGCGAAGAAACGGGTGCTGAGAGCCCGCGAATTCGCATTTTGCATAACGGTGAGCTGATCTTCGAGCTGGAGACGGATTTCCTCGTCTCATGTCCATTGTATACGCGACCGAAAGCGGTGCGGGTGAAGGAACGGGCGGCACTGCCAACACTTGCAGAACCGTCGGATTACAACGCAATCCTATTACGTCTGCTCGCATCACCGAACATCGCCTCTAAGGAGGCCGTTATCAGGCAGTATGACCACGAGGTGCGTGCCGTCACGGTGATTAAACCGCTCCAGGGATCGCGATGCTCTGAGAGCCATGGTGATGCCACCGTGCTCAAACCGCTGGAACACTCCTTCCGCGGGCTTGCGATCACGTCTGATGTGAATCCGACCTTCTGCAAACTCAATCCGTTCTGGGGCGCTGCGAGCGTGATCGACGAGATATGCAGGAATTTAACCGCGGTCGGGGCAGTACCACACGCTTTGGCGGACTGTCTCAACTTCGGCAACCCCGAGAAGCCGGACCGCATGGGCGATTTCGCAGAGTGCTGTCGCGGGCTTGGGTATATGGCTTCCGCGCTGTGCGTGCCCTTTGTCAGTGGTAACGTGAGCTTCTATAACGAGTCTGTCATTCTGAATGAAGCAATACCACCTACGCCCACAATTCTTGGTATTGGCATCTGTGAGGACGTGCGGAAGTGCGTAACGGTGGACCTGAAAGGAGCTGGGAATCCGCTGTATCTCATCGGTGAAACGAGAGCGGAGTTAGGTGGAAGCGAGTACTTCAAATTACGCGGTTCGGATGCGGGCAGCGTGCCACGAACCGATCCTGCGGTGCTGCAAACGAGCATGAATGCACTACAGGGAGCGATGACTGCGGGTTTCATCGCGAGCTGCCATGACGTTGCGGAGGGCGGTCTTGCGGTCACGATCTGCGAGATGGCGATCGGTGGCGATCTCGGCGTTTCCATTGACATCGCGGACGTAACCCCCGCGATACGAGCTGATTTTGCGCTCTTTTCCGAGTCGAACTCGCGCTGGATGGTCGAGGTGCCGCGACTGCAAGCGAGCAGATTCGAGGCGTTCATGAACTCCCGGAACGTTCACGTACGGGCCCTGGGTGAGACCTTAATGGAGCGGCAGCTCACCATTCGTGATACTGCGAGAACGCTGGTAACGCTGCCGCTGGACAATCTACGTAAAGCGTGGCGTGGAACCATTACATAAGCTGAGTTACCGTCCAGAGGTGCAATCGCGCGAGCTGTTCCAGTCGCTCCTTTTTTCCTGAGCTGCAGTCTCCTTCGTTCTTGAGCGGGCAGATCGTTTTTTTACTCCTGAAGATATAGGGAACTAGGAGATGCCGAAGCGAGAAGAGATCAGGAAGGTGCTGGTTATCGGATCGGGCCCCATCGTGATCGGGCAGGCCTGTGAATTTGATTATTCCGGCACGCAAGCGTGCAAGGCGCTGCACGAGGAGGGTTATGAGGTCGTGCTGGTAAATTCCAATCCTGCGACCATTATGACCGATCCTGAGATGGCTGACCGTACCTATATCGAGCCGCTGACGGTGGAGAACGTAACGAAGATCATTGCGAAGGAGCGGCCGGACGCATTACTACCGAATCTTGGCGGACAGACAGGTCTGAATCTTTCCGCGGAGCTCAGCAAGCGTGGTATTCTCGAGCAGTACGGCGTGACGATCATTGGTGTTGAAGCGGATGCGATCGAGCGTGGCGAGGACCGGATTGCGTTTAAAGAGACGATGGCGAAGCTGGAGATTCCGATGCCGCGGAGCTCGCCGGCGTATACCATCGAGGATGCGGAGCAGATCGCGCAGGAGCTAGGCTATCCCGTGGTGATTCGGCCGGCTTATACGCTTGGTGGCACTGGTGGCGGGCTCGTTTATAACGTCGACGAACTCCGGACGATCGCGGCACGCGGTATCGCGGCGAGCCTTATCAACCAGGTGCTCGTTGAGGAATCGGTTCTGGGCTGGGAGGAACTCGAACTCGAGGTGATCAGGGACAGGAAGGGCACCATGATCACTGTCTGTTTCATCGAGAACGTGGATGCCATGGGTGTGCACACGGGTGACAGTTTCTGTGTGGCGCCGATGCTCACGGTACCAGAAGCGCTCCAGCAGCGATTGCAGGAGTATTCCTACCGGATCGTGGATGCGATCGGCGTCATCGGCGGCACGAACATCCAGTTTGCGCACAATCGCGACGATGACCGTGTTGTGGTCATTGAGATCAATCCGCGAACCTCGCGGTCCTCGGCGCTGGCCTCCAAGGCGACCGGGTTCCCAATCGCCCGAATCTCTGCGAAACTCGCGACCGGTATCACACTCGACGAGATACCCTACTATAAGGGCGGCACGCTCGACCACTACACCCCCGGCGGTGAGTATGTAGTGGTGAAGTTTGCGCGCTGGACGTTTGAGAAGTTCCCGCAGACTCGGGATATTCTGGGCACGCAGATGAAAGCTGTGGGCGAGGTGATGAGCATTGGTCGCACCTTTAAAGAGGCGTTTCAGAAAGCCATTCGCTCACTGGAGATCAAACGATACGGCGTCGGCGGTGCAAAGGATTTCGGCACCCTTTCGCTTGAGGAGCTGAAGGAGCGGCTGCTCTTCCCGTCGAGCGAGCGCATCTTCATGATGTACGAAGCTCTGCGCAAGGGTATGGCGGTGGAAGAGCTGTACCAACTCACGAAGATCGGGCGATGGTTCATCCAGCAGATGCGTGAGCTGGTGCTATTTGAAGAGGATCTCAAGCAGTACCAGGGTAAGGAACTACCTACTGAGCTGTTGAAGACGGCAAAAGCGCAGGGCTTCTCTGACCGCTATCTCGCGCAACTGCTCGGTAGGACGGAACGCGAGATCAGGATGCAACGTCTGAACGCGGGCATAACGGCGTGCTATGAGGCTGTTCCCGTGAGTGGCGCAGATGGTGCGTATTACTATTCGACGCATAACGCGCCCGATTCAGTAACGGTTTCACCCGGGCGGAAGATACTGATCCTGGGCAGTGGTCCGAACCGCATCGGGCAGGGCATTGAGTTCGATTACACGTGCGTGCATGCCGCGTTTGCGTTACGTGAAGCGGGAATCGAGTCGGTAATGGTGAACTGCAATCCCGAGACCGTTTCGACCGATTATGACACCTCGAACAAGTTATACTTCGAGCCACTTACGGTTGAGGACGTCCTGAGCATTTACCAGAAGGAGCGGCCGGAGGGTGTCATTGTGCAGTTTGGCGGTCAGACGCCGCTGAACATTGCGAAGGAGCTGTATGAAGCGGGCGTGACGATCCTGGGCACGAGCCCGGCGAGCATCCATCTGGCAGAGGATCGTGAGCTGTTCAGAACGATGATGAACGAGCTGGGGATTCCACAGCCTGAGAGTGGCACGGCGCGATCGGTAGAAGAAGCGCTCGCGGTGGCGCAGGAGATCGGGTTCCCCGTGATGGTGCGACCTTCGTTCGTGCTCGGCGGGCGTGGTATGGAGATCGTGTATGACGAGCAGATGCTTCTCGAGTACGCGCGCGCGGCGGTGGATGTGAGCCCTGAGTATCCGATGCTCATCGACAAGTTCCTGGAGCAAGCGACTGAGGCTGAGGTGGACGCGATCGCGGACGGCAAAGACGTGTACATCGCGGCCGTGATGGAGCATATCGAGCTGGCGGGCATCCACTCGGGCGATAGCGCCTGCGTGATCCCCTCACGAACCATTAGCCGTGAGCAGCTCGCGAAGATAGAAGCGTACACGAAGAAGATCGCGGAAACGTTCCGGGTCATCGGACTCATGAATATCCAGTACGCGATCGCGAACAACGGTGAGGTATACATACTGGAGGCGAACCCGCGTGCCTCGCGGACGGTACCGCTGGTGAGCAAGGTAACGGGCGTGCCGATTGCGAAGGTAGCGACGAAGGTGATGCTGGGCACGAAGTTACGTGATTTGCTGCCCTCGCTGGAGCGTGGTGACACGAAGCTCCCGTACTATGGTGTAAAGGAGGCCGTTTTCCCCTTCAACATGTTCCCGGACGTCGACCCGCTGCTGGGCCCTGAGATGAAGAGTACCGGCGAAGTCCTGGGCATGGCGCCCGCCTATGGCCTCGCGTTCTACAAGGCGGAGGAAGCGGCGAATATGCAATTGCCGACCGAAGGCACGGTCCTGATCTCAGCAACGGACGCAGATAAGCAAGAAATACGCGAGGTTGCCGAACGGCTGAGCAAACAGGGATTCACGGTAAAAGCGACAAAGGGCACGAAGGCCTTTCTGGCGCAGCACGGGCTCGACGCGGAGCTGGCGATCAAGCTGGGTGAGGGCAGGCCTGATATCACCGATGACATCCGGAACAGGCAGATCAATCTGGTGATCAACACCCCGGCGGGCGGCAAAGGTAAGCATGACGACAGCTATATCAGGATTGCCGCGATCCAGCACAAAGTTCCGTATATCACTACGACGGCGGCCGCACGTGCAACCGTCGCGGGCATCGAAACGGTGAAACGCGGCAAGGCGGCTGTGAAGGCGCTGCAGGAATATCATCAGGAACTCGCGAGTTCTCGATAGCCCGCTTCGTTTCAGATTACAAATGGGTCGAGATGGGCTGCGAGGTACCAAAGGTGCGATATTCAGTCAGACAGAGAGATTAATGAGCAAAACGATTATCTTACTGCATACCGAGCACTATAGTGTAGAGGAGCGCTGATTTGTAACGATGAATAAGAGCTGTCTTGGCCTCAGGAACGTGGGTACGCAAACGCCTGTTGTCAAGCAGTGCCCGCAGGGCGGCTTGGAGGTAGAGTTCTTCTCGGACGAGCAGCAGGTACGGTGCAGTGTCTGTGGTGCCGTTGTCCGTAAGTGACCTGAACGGCACGACGTATAACAACGCAGGTACCGAGTACCGTGTTAAGCTATCTTACTCACGGCCGCAGATTTTTTATGGCGGTACACCAATGTATGCTGAGAGGTAACCGTCGCTATGAGTTTATTAGAGGTGGATGACAGATCGTGGGAGCATGAAGTGGAGCTCTCGGAGCTGCCGGTGCTCGTGATGTTCTTCGGCCCCATGTGCCCGTACTGCAAGGAGATGGAGCCCTACTTCATACAATACGCGCAGGAGTACGAGGGGACGGTCACGTTCGCGAAATTGAACATCGCCGAAAGCCCGTTCACGGCCGAGCGCTACGGCGTGATGGCTACGCCAACCTTCAGCTTCTTCTGTCACGGCACACCGATCCAGAACCTCGCGGGCGTCGCTTATCCGACGCTATTGAAGAAGTTGATCGAGGACTCGCTCGAGCACGGTGAGGCATGCCGTGAGAAATCGACACCTGTGCGGTTCGATATGGCGTACGGGTGAGCTGAAGATTTTCGGTAAACGAGTAACGGTTATTTACCGATGACCTGAAAAAACCTTCACGGCACACCGCAAGCGTTATAAGCGGAGGCCGCTGAAGTGAGATCGCGTGGAGGTGACTCAAGCTACCAACGGAAAGGAGGTCATTGGGTGTCACGCCGGCGTTCCTCTATGACCAGGTTCGACTGTTTACGCTGCGGGAAGTGCTGCATCTCCGTTGTTGACCGATTTTACTATATTCCAACCGGCTTAGCGCGTACCCCCGCAGAGGTGAAGCTGTTTGATCAGACGAACGTCCGACCTTTTCTCGACGTGCAGACGACGACGGGCATCATTCCCGTCTGATATCAACTGATCAGTGCGCCCTGTCCCCATTACGATCACGACCAATACCGGTGCAGGATCTATTCTATGAGCTGCGTCCGCTTGTCTGTCGAGCGTACCCCGTTAAGGTTGTCCTGAACTACACGCTGCTTGGTCGCTGCGCCTGGCTGATGCAGCAGACCCGTAAGTATGCGGTAGAGCGGCCCGCAGAGCTTGTGCAGGCGAACAAGAGAATCGCGGCCTACGATCGTACAACCTTTGGGCCCGACAAACGCGAACAGATACGGCTATTCAATTTGGAAACCGGTGCATGGCTTGCGCTCCAGCAGAACTGAGATGCTCTGTATATCGTGCTCGTTCGTTCATTCCAACTTAGTGATAGCTACCCTAACTGCGGACGCATTCCTTCCTCAAGCTTTTCATAAGCTCGCTGCATTTATTCCATACCCGCTACGCGGCGCTTTACGACCTGTTAGCGTATCGCAGTGGGAAGGTGGTTGCGATCGCCCCGGTGATTGTTGCTGAGGATTTGAGGAAGCAGTATGACGAGTTCGTCGCGGTGGATACTGTGAGTTTCACGGTGGAAGAGGGCGAAATCTTCGGATTCCTCGGCCCGAACGGCGCGGGGAAGACGACGACGATGAAGATGATCCAGTGCGTCTCACCGAAGACGAGCGGTACACTCACGGTCTTTGGGATGGATGTGACGACGCATCCGCGTGAGATAAAGCAACTGCTGGGCGTGGTGCCCCAGGAGAACAATCTCGATCCTGATTTCACGGTCTTCGAGAATCTGCTGGTCTACTCACAGTATTTTGACCTGCCGCGAGCACCGGTAGAAACAACAATAGCGGAGTTACTGGATTTCGTGCAGCTGCGTGAGAAGCAGGATAAGCCGATTGAGCAGCTCTCAGGTGGTATGAAGCGGCGACTGATACTCGCGCGGGCGTTGATCAACGCTCCGCGCTTATTGATCCTGGATGAGCCGACGATCGGGCTCGACCCACAAGCCCGCCATCTCATCTGGGATAAGATCAAAGCGCTCAAGGCGCAGGGGATCACGGTGGTCTTAACGACCCATTACATGGATGAAGCGGCGCGGTTGTGCGATCGCCTGGTGATCATGGACTTTGGGCGTATCCTGGTGGACGGCAAGCCCGATGCGCTGGTCCGTGAGTATATCGGCACGGATATTGTGGATGCAGAGCACAATCCACGGGTCATCGCGTGCTTGAACCGAACGGGTGCGAAATACGATGTATGGGGTGACACTGTACGGGTATACACAGCGCATCCGCAGGATGTGATCGCTGCGCTCCTCAATGACTGTGGGCTCGGGACGATCACCGCGCGTGCCGCGACGCTTGAGGATGTCTTCTTGAAACTCACCGGCAAGAAACTGAGGGAGTGATTAGGAGCATGGGCTATTTCACGGTGCCGAAACTGAGCAGCCGGATGTGGAAGGTCTGGTCACGAAACAAGTCAGTCTTTATGAAGACCTGGCGGGTGAATTTCTTCCCACCGTTCCTGGAGCCGTTGCTGTATCTCTTCGCGCTGGGCTTTGGATTGGGCAGCTATATCGAGGTGATCGAAGGGATGAGTTATCCGCGCTTTATCGCGCCTGCGCTGATCGCGATCGCGATCATGAATTCTGCCTTCTTCGAGTGCACGTACGGCTCCTATGTGCGCATGTACTATCAGAAGACCTTTGACGCGATGATCGCGACGCCGCTGAGCATCGAGGAGGTCATTGCGGGCGAGCTGCTCTGGGGCGCTACCCGCAGTCTCATTTACGCTACGATCATGCTTCCGGTAATCGCTGCGTTCGGACTGATCGAGCTGCCGCTCGCGCTCCTCATCATTCCGTTTGCGTTCATCGCCGGGTTCCTCTTTGCCGCGATTGGGATGTGCTTCACCGCGATCACGCCGAATATCAACGCCCTGAACTACCCCGCCTTCCTTTTCATTACGCCGATGTTCCTCTTCAGCGGCACCTTCTTCCCGCTCGAGCTGCTCCCGCAGCCCGTGCAGTATGTCGCGCTCGCCGCTCTGCCACTCACGCACGTCGTGGGCATCACGCGTTCACTCACCCTGGCGGCACCGAGCGGCTTCTTTATGCTCCATATAATCTGGATTCTCGTGGTCTCACTCGTCTTGTTCGTGCTCGCCGTCAATCTGATGAGACGGCGGCTCATCGTTTAGATCATGACGAAAAGGAAGCACAAATGCCTGAAGCACCGCTCAAAAGGCTTTGGGGTCTCTTCAAACTACAGACAGACTACCACGCTAAAGCCTGCTCAAGATCCGCGATTATATCCGCGACGTCTTCAACACCCACAGAGAGCCGCACCATATCGTCCGTGATCCCGATCTTCCGTCTGACCTCACGTGGCACGGTCGCATGCGTCATCGAGGCAGGATGCTGTATTAAAGTATCCACAGTACCGAGACTCACGGCAAGTGAGCAGAGCTCCACGCGGTTCATGAGCTTTCGGCCTGCTTCGAGCCCACCCCGAACGCCGAACGAGATCATGCCGCCGAACCCGCTCATCTGCTTCTGCGCGATCGCGTGCTGAGGATGACTGGGCAGCATGGGATATCTGACCCATTCGATCCTGGGATGCGCCTCCAGGAACTGCGCCACTGCCATGGCGTTGCTCGCGTGCCGCTCCATACGCAGGTGGAGCGTCTTCAAGCCACGGATGCACAACCAGGCCTCCAGTGGTGCCATTATACCGCCGGTCGTATGCACGATCGGCTTCATGCGCTTCACAAAGTCCGCGCCGCCAACAACAACCCCGCCCAGAAGATCGCCGTGGCCGCCGATGTACTTGGTACTGCTATGCACCACGACGTCCGTGCCCAGCGGCAGTGCGCGCTGGAAATAAGGTGTGGCGAAAGTGTTGTCAACGACCGAGAGCGCGCCGATCTCACGGGCCATCTTCGCCAGTTCTGCGATATCGCAGACCGTCAGGGTCGGGTTAGCCGGCGTCTCCGCGAAGATCATCTTCGTGTTCGGCTGTATGCATGCCTTCACCCGCTCGAGATCAGCGAGATTGACGAAACTGACCTCGACGCCGAATTTGGTGAGCACTTTGGCGAACAGGCTGTAGGTGGAGCCGTAAACGACATCGCTCGAGATCAGGTGATCGCCTTTTTTCAACTGCGCGAGCGCCACCGCAGTGATAGCAGCCATACCCGATGCGAACGGCAGACCCGTCTCGGCACCCTCAAGTGCCGTAATCTTCTCGACGAACGCGGCGTGCGTGGGTGTGTGCGGTGCAACGCGCATATAGATGTAGCCTTGCTCCTTACCCGCGAACCGTGCCGCGGCCTGCTCAGCGTCCTTAAATACGAAGGTGGACGTCTGATAGATGGGCGTGGCATGCGCGCCGTGCTGCGGATCCGGCCCCTCACCCGCATGTACACATAACGTGTCAAACTTTCGCTCGTTCTTCATCAACTTAACCTCTCTACATCCAACCGACCAGGTGATAATCACATCAACGTGCACCAGCTACAAATAGCTTTCGGTTTTGGCTGCGTCTCTCCGAGCCTTACGTGCGTTTGGTGGTCAACGACGTTTCAGGAGGAAAATACCCGACAGTTTTAATATACGGCGTACTTTTAATCAATCTGCCTGGAGCGAGTAACCAGGCCTTTTCGGTGGGTTTGATTTTGAAGAATAGAAGGGGAGGTGCAAGAAAATTGATAGTGTTATCGGCGAAGAGGTGCATGACGGTGAGGGTGCTGATGGTGGTCTTCATTGTGATGGCTTCGCTTTGTGCGGGCACCGTGAGCAGCGGTGCCGGTAAGCCGGACCTGGTAATTACCGACGTGTGGACTGAGGGCAGCAGTATCTGTTACCAGCTAAGAAACGCAGGCGATGCCGTGGCTCTCAAAGGACACTACACTGCGCTCTTCATTGATGGCCAGCCACAGGTTACTGACCTGGTTGAGGTTGCGTTAGCACCAAACGAGCGTCTGAAACGATGTTTCAGCTACGGATGGCAGTGCAGTCCTCCGGACGATACGATAGCAGTGTGTGCCGATTACCAACATGATGTGAGTGAGGGTAAAGAGACGAATAACTGGCGAAACGAGACCTGGAAATGCGATACCACGCCGCCCGTGATCGTATCAGGCCCCACGCTGTCTGAACTAACCCTGAGTTCGGTCACCATCTCATGGACCACCAACGAAGAGAGCGACAGCGAGGTGCAGTTTGGTGAACGTGCAGGGGAATATGGGCATCAGCAGTCCAGTCTGAAGCTTACACAGCTGCATAAGATCGTTTTGACCGGTTTGAAGCCCTCGACCACGTACCACTATGTCGTACACTCAACAGATACCAGCGAGAACACGGTGGTCAGCCGGGATAGGATCTTCGAAACTCTGCCGTTGCCTGATGATGAAGTTCCGCAGGTATCCATATCCGATCCAGGTGTATGCAAAGGGATCATCAAGATCACGGCCCCTGCATCGGACAACATCGGCATAATGAAGGTTGCGTTTTATTTCAACAAGAAGCTTGTATTTACCGATTATTCCCCGCCGTATGAGTTTATTCTGAATACTACGAAGTATGCAAATGGTAACTATACCCTAGAAGCCAGGGCAATTGACCTCGCCGAGAATATTCGGATTGTGAGCCAAAAAGTCGAAATCGTTAACGCGCTTCCTGATTTTTTCAGTCCGTCATTCGAAATGATTACTCCTGACGATGGCGAGACCGTGTCAGAAGCAACGGTTGTCGCCGCGAGGGCAACTGACGCTGGGGGCATGGACAGAATCGAGTTTTACATTGACGATGAACAGGTGCACACCAGTGTTAGCCCGTCCCCTGAATGGGATTCCCTCTACGGGAGCTTCTTCTGGGACACCTACGAGGTAGAGAATGGCCCGCACGAAATTAAAGTTGTAGCATACGATGTGGCACGAAATTGTAATGAGAAGATAATTACGGTCACCGTAGACAATATCGGTCCGCGCCACAGACCAGATATAGTGGTCAGAAGGAAGAATACGACGCTTGATGGAAGCACTGTTACCATTAGACTTGACGTGTACAATGCAGGAGACAGGAATGCAAACAACGTCGAGATCGTAGATCACCTCGTGGGCTTTCAGCCAACTGGCGTGGAGCATAGTGGGTGGGATCTAACCTCGAGTTTTGACCCGAGCACCAAAGAATGTGTGGTACTCCTTCGGGCGCCACATCAATTCATTCCTGGCGTTGGGACCGGCGTATCATACGATGTTGTCCCGATACTCACAGAGGATGACCTATTGTATCAGGTTGGAACGTCCACCAGGGTGTCGTTTGATGGTGTAGAAGGGGATCATTATGATGAGGAGTTATCGATTCCAACATGGGTGGTTGTGCGTCCTGGGGGCATATCATGGCATCTCGTAGCTGCAGTAGACCATGCATTCAGCAATTCCGATTATCTGATTGCAACGTACCCCTCACGACTATTCTGGCATTTTGATGATGATGACGTGAACGAGCTCCTCTCAGCTATGGCGCGCCTCGGTAAGGAGCGGGGCGGGGTATTAGGCTATCTGGATAGTCACAATCGGTATGTGTTTAAGGATTTGATAGAACCAGGCGGAGATTGGAGCGACAGGTTGAGGGATGATTGGACGTCGGAAGGATACCTGCTGATCATCGGGGAAACAGAGATTGTGCCATCGTTGACCATATATGATAGAGATATCAGGGACGCCACCTCCGGTTGGACCGGCGGACCGGTCTATCCAGTTACGGGCGTCGACAACTATTATGCTGATATCAGCGGCGATGACAATTACCCTGAATTGATTGTGGCGCGGATTATCGGCAACAGCGCCAACCAGCTGATAACACCACTAGAGACCAGTCTTCTCGGCCAATTTGACCGTACCGATGCGTTTGTGATCAGCGGCATCGGTGGTGGCCAAGCGTCATTCGAAACGAATGCAGACGAGGTTGCGGGTATAATCGATGACGAATTCACCGTAGATCTGATGCATGGCGGAGATTATGCAAGTGATGGTGTAAGACGGACACAATTCACCACTCGGGCTCTGGATAAGGATGTTCTCTTTTACCGGGACCACGGTAGTATCGGCTGCTGGTCTCATACCATCTGCGCGGGTGACTTCCCGGTCAATTTCGGAACCAGTCACCCCTTTGCCTTTGGCAGTGTCTGTGTGAGCGGGCACTTTGAAGGCAGTTACTGCATTGGTGAGGCGTTCCTGGACAATGGCGCCGGGGTTTATCTCGGCGCGACAGAGAACTCAGGCAGAAGTGCTAATAATGATGCGGGAAAGAGATTCTTTGACTACTGGATTGATAGCCCTTACTCTATTGGTCAAGCGCTCAGGGAGACCAAACGAGAGCTTGGCACTTCGAATGATCACAAGCGCCTGTGGGTTCTGGAATACAACCTGTACGGCGATCCAAAGTATGGATCATCGGTACTGGGTTCTGCAGATTCCAGCTCCAGCCCAGCCAGCCTATCACAACAAGCATCGTGGTCGCCTCTGTCCTCGCTCGAAGTTAACATTCCCGATTATGAAGTGACCGAAATAGATGGATTGGATTATGTCGAGATTCCGGGTGGGCAATTGCTGCTGGTTCCAGATATGCCCCTGGTCCCGTATTATGCGACTTCGGTTGACTATGCTCTGGGGTATGAAGTTACGGATATTGTTTTGACTGAACGATCCGGTCTGACCACAGCCTGGGGTTTGCAGTTACCCGTTGTGAATATGGATCCAGACAGCGATGGGGGTGAGAAGCTGGAAACACTCTCAGAATCAATCGGTGTAGAGTGGTATCCTGATGAAAAGTATAGCTGGCAGATTATAGAAAACCCGGATGGCAGCACGACACTGCTCATCATGATCTATCCCTTCTACTATAACCCACTGACAACTGACAGTGCATACTATAGAAATTATAAATTCGAGATCAATTACACTGCTTCGACCGTCGAGATACTTACGCTCACTACCGACAAAGATGTTTATTCCGAAGGTGATAGTATTTCGGTCAATCTCTGGCTGAACAACTCGGGCGAGGCGCAGGATGTACTCTGTGATGCGGTCGTAAAGGCGGGCAGTTCTGGCGAGGTCGTTGACGGTTTGCTGCTCCATACCCTGGAAGGGTTTACGGGACTTGCGTCCTTCTCGCCCCAGTGGGACAGCGGCGACGTTGCGCCGGGACATTACTATGTGGAGGTGACCCTGAAAGACGCCAGCGGCAACGTGCTGGATCAAAAGACCGCTCTGTTCAGGCTTGGCATCTCATCAGGAGAGATAGTGAGCTTTACCGCGACGCCAGAATACTTCGACATCGGAGACGATATAGCGATCGAGATGGCGTTCAGGAACAACGGCACCGTGAACATCACCGGCGTTGCCATCATACGAGTACTCAACTCGACCGGCTACGCGAAAGAAGAGTTCAGCCATACCGTGACCAACCTGACACCATCCGAATCGATCAGCTTCAGCGATGCGTGGGATACGTCCGGGGCAGCACGAGGCACTTACAACATTCTTGGCTATGTGCTATATGACGGAACGGCTACTGAACCCGTCACGGTACGCACACAAGCAAAACTGTTCGACACCAGACCTGGCACCTATCCCAGTATTATGGGAAACCACAGCGGTACAATCACTCCGTTGTGCAACCTTACCGTGAACAAGCTGTACACCTACCCCTGCCCCGGAACGAGTGGCCACACTGAGTATGCTTTGATCGCATATGCAAATGGGACACGGATAGCGGAAGCTTGGTGGAACGGTTACACCGGCGACTGGCACAACCTCTCGTTCAACAACTCGTTCACGCTCTTTGCCAACGAGATTTATAACCTGACTTTCTGCGTTGTATAGGCTACACCCTAAAAAAGCGCATCAGCAAATCCTAACTTTTCAATAATCTCCTTTTGCTCTTT
>JAFGKP010000148.1 GCA_016928455.1 Methanomicrobia archaeon | reverse complement strand
GCAGTAATGCCAACACCTAGCCCGCATCGTTTACAGCTAGGACTACCCGGGTATCTAATCCGGTTCGCTCCCCTAGCCTTCGTCCCTCACCGTCGGATCCGGTCTGGACAGACGCCTTCGCTACTGGCGGTCCCTCAAGGATTAACGGATTTCACCCCTACCCTTGAGGTACCTCTGACCTCTCCCGGTCCCAAGCCCGGCAGTATTCCCTGGAAGCTTGATCGTTGAGCGGTCAAATTTCCCAAGGAACTTATCAGGCCGGCTACGGACGCTTTAGACCCAGTAAAAATGGCCACCACTTGGGCTGCCGGTGTTACCGCGGCGGCTGGCACCGGTCTTACCCAGCCCTTCCTTCAAGTGCGTTTTAGACACCTGAACAGCCTCCTGTGGAGGCACTCAGAGTTCCCTTATCGTGCTTGCGCACAGTGTAAAGTTTTCGCGCCTGATGCGTCCCGTAGGACCTGGGTTCTTCTCTCAGAACCCATCTCTGGGCTATTGCTCTCACAACCCATACCGATTGGAGGCTTGTTAATCCGTTACATCAACAACAACCTAATCGGCCGCAGACCTACCCTGTGGCGCCGGAGCTTTCGAGCATCGCGCATTCCAGCGGTCGGTGCTCTATCCGGTATTAGCCCCAGTTTCCCAGGGGTTATCCCGGACCGCAGGACAAGTTGTCCACGTGTTACTGAGCCGTCTGCCGGGTTACTCCTCCCTCCGAAGAGGAAGAAGCACCCTCGACTAACATGGCTTAATCGAACTCTGATAGCAGTAGCCTCTGGCAGGATCAACCAGTGTTAAATGGCAGGGTACATGTCACACACCTGACGTTACCAATCAGATTTACTGGCTCGCCAGATCGGGTATTTGCTTCTCAGTCGGACACGAATATCTTCCGGTTCGTGTCCCCATCACCTTCTTCTGAAATGTAGCGGAAGTCAACTTCTCATCTACTGGGTATCCCCGTAATCGAAGTCGACGCCGGTGCTACAATTAAAGATAGTCATGTGATCTTATAAAGTTTTCGACGGCTCCCGGTAGAGGTGTGCTCGTACCTCTGAGTCCAGCGCCGCCGCGCTCAATTTCCGCTTAGCAACGCCCTGCTCGATCGCCTTCAGACCGACCGCGCGGGCCTCGTAAACGTACATCTCGCGCTCCTCCATGCTCGGAATGATCGCGTCCTCCCGCAGCCCCTGCTCTTCCGCGTACCGCGCGATCGCAACCGCCGCAGCGATGCACATCTCATCGGTGATACGCGTCGCACGCACGTCTAAAGCGCCCCGGAAGACCGCAGGGAATCCTAACGAATTGTTGATCTGGTTCTTGAAATCCGAGCGCCCGGTCGCAACGATCCGAGCGCCCGCGGCCTCTGCCTCCCACGGCCAGATCTCCGGCACGGGGTTCGCCGCGGCAAAGATGATCGCCTCATCCGCCATAGCAGCAACCCAGTCCTGCTTGATCACACCCGGCCCGGGGGTCGAGAGCGCGATGCTCACGTCGGTATCACGCATGGCCTCGGCGATACCGCCACTTCGCCCCTCGCGGTTCGTCTTCTCGCAGATCGCCCACTTCATCGCGTTGGCCCGTACATCCGTTCGTGTCTCGTTCAGGATCCCTTTGCTATCCACCATGATCATATTCTCCCAGCGCGCGCCTACCAGGTGCATATACTTTGCGACATTGATATTCGCCGCGCCCGCGCCGATGAGCGATACTGTCACCTCACTCAAGCGCTTGCCCACGAGCTTCAGGGCGTTGATCAGGCCCGCGAGGATCACGAGCGCCGTGCCCTGCTGGTCATCATGCCAGACCGGCATCGGGAGCTCGTTCTGCAGCACTTCCAGCAGCTCATAGCACTTTGGGCTCTCGATATCCTCTAAATTGATGCCGCCAAACGTGGGAGCGAGCGCTTTCACGATGGCGATGATCTCCTCCACTTCCTTCGTCGCCACGCAGATGGGGAACGCATCGACACCGCCGAGGTATTTGAAGAGCATAGCTTTGCCCTCCATCACGGGCAGCGCCGCTTCCGGCCCCACATCTCCCAGACCCAGCACACGCGTGCCATCCGTAACGATGGCCACGAAGTTCCCCTTGTTCGTGTACTCGTACACAGATTCGGGGCGTTCATGGATCACGCGACTCGGGACCGCGACGCCCGGCGTGTACCAGATCGCGAAATCGTCGTAACTTGTAACGGGCGCCTTCAGGCCAATTTCTATCTTACCCGTGTAGCGCGTATGGTACTCCAGGGCAAGCTCGTTCGGCTTATTCGCCGCCCGTATCTTCTCGTTCTCTGTTGCGTTCTCGTGCTCGTTCATGTGATAAGCGCTCGTGATAGGTTAGTGTTAAGAGGCGCGAACTCTAATAAAGGTTTGAGACAGACGGAGCTTTCGTTACGGGAGATTACATGCCCAAGAAGCGCTTGAGTACTCCGGTGGAAGTAGAGGAGGTGAACCGGCTACGAGTCGGCGATGTCGTGTATCTCAGTGGTGAGATCTACACGGCACGCGACAGAGCGCACCAGCGCGTTATCGACCTTGCTCGCCGCGGTGCTGATGCGGAAATCCCGATCCCCAGGGGCGCGATACTCTACCATTGTGGGCCGGTTACGCGGATGCGCGAGGGCGTGTGGGAGATTATTGCTGCGGGCCCGACCACCAGCACGCGAATGGAGGCACTTACGCCTGCGGTCATAGAAAAGCTTCAGATACGCGGGCTCATCGGAAAAGGCGGCATGGGCAGTGCGACGACCGCGGCACTGACGCGGTATGGCTGTGTGTACTTCGCGCTGACCGGCGGTGCGGCCGTATTAGCCGCTACACAGATCAAAGCGGTAAATGCGGTCTACTGGGAAGATCTCGGACTGGCCGAGGCGGTCTGGCATCTCCGTGTGGCAGACTTCGGGCCGCTCGTGGTGGGCATGGATGCCCACGGGAAGAGCCTTTATGAGCAGATCGGCGAAGCGGCTCGCCGAACCGTCCGTGCCGGGACTTCATCCCTGAGTGAGCGGTGCTAATACGCGGCGTTAATCTTCACGTAGTCGTACGACAAATCGCAGCCCCAGGCGGTGGCTTCCGCGCCGCCGCCCATTCCAAGATCCACGGTCAGAATGAGTTCCTTTGCCGTCATGATCGCCCGTTCGGACTCCGAGAGTTTCAAGAACAGGCCGTTCTGCACCGCGAGCACCGCAGCAGTATCACTCTTCACCCTGATTGCGAGTTTGCTCTGGTCAAGTTCGCCGGTGATGCGGGCACCACCAAGTGCAGCAATGGTACGCCCGCAGACGAGATCGAGCCGCTCGCCGAAGATGGCGCTCTTCACCAGCGGTGACCGGAGGATCGCTCGCGCCGCTTCGCGCGCGTCCCCATCGGATCGCGCGTCACGTACCGTCACCTCAACGAACTTTGTCGCGCCCTCACCGTCGCGCGCCATCAGCTTCGCCAGCGCCTGACAGACAAAAGTTAAGCCCGCTTTGAACACTGCTTCATCGACCGCACCACGCTGGCCTGTTGCAACGACTAACACGGAATCGTTCGTGCTCATATCGCCGTCCACAAGGACCATATTGAACGAATCGTTAACCGCATCCTGGAGACACCGCCGGAGCGTGTCGGTCGCTATATCGGCGTCGGTGTAAACAACCGCGAGCATGGTAGCCGTGTTCATATGTGGCGCAATCATGCCCGAGCCTTTCGCAATGCCGCCGATAACCACCGATTCGCCGCTCTCGGCCTCGATGCGTATCGCAACCTCTTTCGGGAAGGTGTCGGTGGTCATGATGCCGCGCGCTGCGGCCGTGCTCCCTTCCACATCGGCGGTCATCTCTCCGACGACCTCGCCGAGCTGCCGCTCGATCAGCGCCATATCCAGGTGCGTGCCGATTGAGCCGGTCGAAAGTACCGCGACCTCCGCTTTTGGCACCTTCAACGTAGTCGCTGCAAGCTCTGCCATCTTCTCCGCATTCCGCATCCCCTGTTCGCCCGTAAAACTGTTGGCACAGCCGCTGTTCACAATGACCGCACTCAACCGACCGTGCGCAATCTGCTTCGCCGTGAACTCCGTCGGCGCCGCTCGCAGCTTATTGACCGTGAATGCACCCGCAACGATGCCTTTGCCCTCTATCAATGTTAAGCCGTTCTTCCCGTCTTTGCGGCCAAATGCCCGGACGCCTTTGACCGCGCAAATGCCGCCCTCAATTATCTCGATCTTCATGTGTCACACCCTTCCCGCCGCTGCGCGACGCTTGCCTTCGCCATCTCTCTTATCATACTCATACGCCTCAAACGAAAAATTATTTAAAGTTGTCTCCTGTTTACCCATTATAGAATAGACGCAGGAAGGGCTCGTGGTCTAGTTGGTTATGACACCGCCTTCACGAGGCGGAGGCCATGCGTTCGAATCGCATCGAGCCCATTCTCTCCACCACTTTAAAAAACCGCTTGGCGTGTGCGTGCGTACCCCCGCGCACTCTCTAAAGATTCGTGATGCGGGTTCAATTCGATACAATACGCTGCGGTTTACACCTAATAGCGCGCAGGTAAGCAGAAAGCCATTTTTCACGTCATTTGCGGATCTTGAATCGCGCAATAATTGCCGCTCACGTGTGCATGAAACGATTAAGTGCCTATTTTCGGGCGAAATCGGCGTCGGATCGATTATCTGCGCGCATTTACACGTGTGAAGATTTCAAGATTTATTATTTATCAGGGAGAACTATATATAGGAAGTAGAATCCGAGTGCCAGAAAAAATAGAGCGATGGCAAAGTCAAAGAGTAAAGGAGATGATACTTCAAAGGAGGAACCTAAAATGCATGATGTAGATACCACAAAATACGTCGTTCATGCTAACCTCACCGCTGAGGGTTTCGTTGAGAAATCCGATGTGGTTGGTGCAATATTTGGTCAAACGGAAGGCTTATTGGGTGAAGAGTTGGATCTGCGTGACCTGCAGAAGAGCAGTCGAATAGGGCGAATTGAAGTGAACGTGGAGTCGAAGGGTGGGAAGTCCAGTGGTGAGATCCTCATCCCTTCGGGCCTGGATAAGGTAGAGACCGCGATTCTGGCTGCATCCCTGGAGACGATCGATCGCGTTGGACCGTGTATTGCAAAGGTGATCGTGGATAAGATCGAGGACATACGAGCAACGAAGCGGAAGCGGATAACGGAGCGGGCGAAGCAGCTCCTGCACGAGTCGATCGAGAAGGGTATTGAGAGCGAGTTGATGGTGAGCGAGGTGAAGCAGGCCGTACGAATGGAGGAGATCACGAATTTCAAGGGATTACCAGCGGGCCCGAACGTCGAAAGCTCCGATGCTATTCTTGTGGTTGAGGGAAGAGCGGATGTCTTGAATCTGTTAAAATACGGGATTAAGAACACCATAGCCGTGGAAGGCACGAACATCTCGCCAGTGATCGCGAAATTGAGCAAGCGAAAGACCGTTACCGCGTTCGTTGATGGCGACCGCGGCGGCGACCTCATCCTGAAAGAGCTCTTGCAGGTCGCTGATGTCGATTACATCGCCGCGACACCTGAGGGTCGGAGCGTCGAAGACATGAGCTACAAGGAGATAACGAAAGCACTGCACAACAAAATGCCGGTCGAGCAGCAGGAATACGCGAAGAAGGAGCCCGAACGGGAGTCACAGCGCGTCATTCAGCGAAAACGGACGAAAGAGGCGAAAGAAGAGCGAGAAAAGGTGCCAAACCCGTTCAAATCACATCTCGACGAACTCGAGGGCACCTTTAAGGCTCGACTCCTCGATAAGGACAAGAACGTCCTCAAGGAGACCACAGTACGAGATCTCGCGAAGGAATTGAAGGAGACGAGCGATGATACGAACTGCGTGGTCTTCGACGGCGTAATCACGCAGCGAATCGTAGATATCGCGAAAGAGAAGGATCTGGAGTACGTGGTTGGCCTGAAGATCGGCGATGTGGTCAAAATGCCAACTTCGCTGAAAGTGATCACCTCAGAATCCGCATAACGGGAAAAGCAGGCTAAAAACCTCAAGATACTGTCAGAAAGAACCCGTAAACCCGCGGGGGCGTGCGCACCCCGGTTTTCCTTTTTATTTATCTTTCCTTATATCCTTTACCCGGGCCGTTTAGCCGCCGGATTTGAAAAGAGAGCCGTTAACGGATATAGCCGAGCTCTTCCTCACGTACCCGTGGCATCTGCGCTTGCTCCATCTCTTTCAAGCGCTCGACGACCTTTTCCATCTCTTCTGCACGATCTTTCAAGGCCTGCGTGTCAATCTCAAGATGCAGCGCACGCACCAATATCTCAAGGACAGCCTGCGCGCTCTTCGGATCGACGAGATAGCCGGACGTGAGGCCTAACAGACAGACCGCGGGAATCTCGCGCAATTTACCGAGACCAAGCAAGAGCCCGGAGGCCCCGACGATGCTGCCACCTGGCTCTTCCTCCCTGAACTCCACACCGTACTGCTTCATCTCCTCGACGAGCCCAACGGTATTCGCAGCGCCCAGCACCTTCTGCTTCTCCACGAGCTGGCCGATACCGTAGCCGCCGAGCGTATAAATCCGGGAGACACCATACCGCTCTGCGATGTCGAGCAGCGTCTCTACAAGGAGATAATGCCCCTCGTTCGTCACGCTCTGCTGATCACCGGTGAGGATCAATAAATCGTGCTCCTTCGAGTGGCAGGCATAGAGCTCGTTCTTACATAAACGAACGGTTCCGTCGCTCTCGACCAGTACCTGGGGCGGGAAATGCCAGGAGTAAAGCTCGAGTATCTTCTCGGCCTTGAATTCGTGAATGATATGCTCAGCCACCAACTTGCCCACATTGCCCACGCCGGGGAGCCCTTCGAGCAGCACCGGCTCATTCAATTTCACCTTTTTAAACTCATGTATCTCTATCTCGTCCATATTTCATCATCCGTCTGTATTTTCCATAAGGATCTTGAGGGGAGAATCGTGGGGGTTTCGCTCGCTCCGTCCTGCGACCACACTTCGGACATACCTCCTGCAAGGTATATTCAGCACACACCCCACATCTCCTTAATTTTGAGGTCATTAAAACCTTTACTGAATTAATTGAATATGACAGGATTAATTATCCTAGAGTATTACTAATTATCACGTACGTGCTAAGTGAGGTTACGGAAGAACTTACCGTAGCCCTCGTGCTGCTTGACGAAGGTGATAGCATTCGTGGCCGCCTCGCTCAAGATGCTCTCGGCCTCTTTGTAATTCGACGCCGTAACACGTATCCTGTACCGGGGGGCGCCGATGTAGAAGCATGCAACACTGGTGCCCTCGCCCTCGGTGGAGGTGTCCGTAGCTCTCGCTGATAACTGCTCCTGGACCTGCGCCTCCGCCGTGAGCAACGCCTCCTTAATCACTTCCACTCCGTTCGGTAACGGGCACTTGAGCTCAACGTATCCGCTGATCTGAACCGACGGCGGTTTCACGTTCGCACATGCGACCTCATCGATCGCATCTGCATGCTCTGCGGCGATTCCGAGCTCCAGCAGTACGCTTTTGCCCACCCGAACGACATCCTCAAAGGCGTCGTACAGGCTGCCGTAGGCATCCAGAAGCGCCAGCTCGATCGCTTCCAGCTCCTCGGTTCCCGCTTTTACCCCCGCGGTAGGCGCAGTAAGCGCAAGCGTGAGCCACTTCTTGGCCTTCTTCTCGTTCTTCCACTCCTTTATCCGCTCCCGCTTCTGCCCGTCTTTGACTACCTTTAAGGAGAGATCAATGTGTCCGCGCCGCGTATCCACGTAGAGGACTTTGCAGACGATCTTTTGCCCTTCACGCACATGATCCCGGAGATGCTTCACCCAGCCGGAGGAGACCTGACCGATGTGTATAAGCCCTTCTTTCTCGCCGTACTCATCGAGTGTGACGAACGCGCCAAAACTCTCGAGCTGCTGTACGGTGCAAATGACCAGGTCACCCTTCTCCGGCCACTCGTCACGTGCCATCTACGTGAAGACCTCGATGATCTTGCCTCTGATCTCCGCCCTGCCGCCTGCAGGCTCAACAAGGGTGCTGCCACAGACATCGCATTTCACCCGCGTCGCGGCGTGATCGAAGACGATCTGCTCATGCTCGCAGTCGTTACATTTAACCCGCAGGAATTTGCTCTTTGTTCGCTTCTCCATCTCGGTCACTCACTCCACCAATTCAAGCTTAGCAACGCGAAAGCCTCGCCTC
>JAFGKP010000147.1 GCA_016928455.1 Methanomicrobia archaeon | reverse complement strand
GTTGAGCACGGCTACGGCTGGGAGGAGGACATCGAGCGCACGGAGGAAGGTGGGCGCTTGAAGGCGGCGAATCCCGCGAGGATCGATGAGAAATCAAAGCAGCGTGGCGCACCTCAGCTCGGCACGCTCGGCTCCGGTAACCATTTCTTAGAGCTCCAGGTCGTGGACGAGATCTTCGAGCCAGAACTGGCCCGAGCCTTTGGGATCAACGAGCCGGGTCAGGTAACCGTGCTCATTCATACCGGTGGCCGAGGCTTCTCGCACGGCGTCTGCTCCTATTATCTCCGGAAATTCGAACGCGAGATGGGCAAAGATCCCGAGTTAGCCAAAATCCTCGAGCTGGAGCGCGAGCTGGCCTGCGCGTATTTAAAGACCGACACGGGCATGGATTATTTCGAAGCGATGTGCTCCTGTGCGAATTACGCCTTCGCAAACCGGCAGCTCGCCATGCACTGGGTACGGAAAGTATTCGAAGAGGCGCTGCGGAGAAGCGCGGAGGAGATGGAAATTCGGCTGGTTTACGACATCGCGCACAATATCGCGAAAGAGGAGGAGCACGTGGTCGAGGGCAAGCGGCGAAAGCTGTGCGTGCACCGTAAAGGCGCGACGCGTGCGTTCCCCGCAGGTGATGAACGCTTACCAACCCTATATCGGAACGTTGGGCAGCCTGTGTTGATCCCTGGCTCGATGGGCACACGAAGCTTCCTGGCCGTGGGTACCGAGACGGCGAAAGAGGAGACCTTTGGGAGCTGCGCCCACGGGTCCGGACGCGAGATGAGCAGAACCGCGGCGATGCGGCAGTATCGCGGCAGTGACGTGAAAGCAGCGTTAGAGAAGCGACAGATACTCGTTAAGGCGCGTGAACGGGCGAAACACGACGTCCGGAGCAAGCGCGGTGTTCCCTACGATCGGTACGGCGAGCTGGCGGAAGAGGTTTCCGCGGCCTATAAAGATCCTGAAGTGGTCGTGCGGAGTTGCGAAGTCGCAGGAATCGCGAAGAAAGTCGCCGCCTTCCGGGCTATCGCAGTTATCAAAGGCTAAAAAATGCGATGCGGATCACAATCAGCGGCCTTCCGGGGAGCGGCACTACCACGATTGCACGGTTGCTTTCCAAAGCGCTTTCGATCGAGATCATCTCCGCGGGCGAGCTGTTCCGTGAGCTAGCAAGGGATAAAGACCTGCAACTGGCGCAATTCAATGAGCTGGCAGAGTGCAGTGACGACGTTGATCGGTGGATCGACGAGCAGCAGGGTGAAGAGGCGCTGAAGCGTGAACAGGTCATTGCGGAAGGCCGATTGTCCGGCTACTTCGTGCCGTCTGCGGAGTTGAAGATCTGGTTGAAAGCGCCGATTGAGGTGCGTGCGCAACGTGTGGCAAAACGAGAGAAGATCTCTTATGAAGCTGCCCTCGCTGCGATGAAGGCGCGCGAGCAGTCGGAGCACAAACGCTATGAAGCGTATTACGGGATCGACCTGAACGATCTCTCTGTCTACGATCTCGTCATTGACACTGCACGCTGGCGCGAGAATGACATCGTGACCGTGATCCTGCAGGCAAAGGAGCTCATGAGACTCTGAATCACTCGCGAGGAGATCTTCCTCCTGGGTATGTAGGTAACTTTCAAATGTCCTGCTGCTAAACTACTACTATACCCCAACAAAAGGATAGAAAAGGAATAGCGGGGAGACGAAATGAAGCAGAAGAAGTGGTACGGCAAGGATACGGGATTGAGTTTGCGGATGCTGCTTACCGGAGCATTGTTGGTTATCGTCTATCTCGCCTTTCTGACCTTGCTTTCCTTCTATCTGGATTTCATCTTTCTCCTGATCTTTGCAGCGCTCTTTGTCTTCGTCCAATTTTATTTCTCGGATAAGCTCGTGCTCTTGAGCACCGGTGCGAAGATAGTCTCACCGCAGGAGGCCCCGCAGCTCCATACGCTGGTCGAGCGGCTCTGTACCGTGGCAGATCTTCCCAAGCCGCGCGTAGCGGTAATCAACTCGCAGGTGCCCAACGCATTTGCGACCGGAAGAAACCAAAAATCTGCAGTCGTCGCGGTCACCACGGGTCTCCTGCAAAAACTCGATACCCAGGAACTGGAAGCAGTACTGGGGCATGAACTCACCCATGTTAAGAACCGCGATGTGCTGGTAATCACCATTGCGAGTTTCCTCTCCACCGTTGCCTGGTTCATCATGCGATTCTTCCTGTACGCCTCGCTCTTTCGCGGTGGCAGCAGGGATAAGAGTGCGGGAGCAGGAATTATCATCTTCCTGGCCTCGCTGCTCGTCTGGCTCATCAGTTACCTGTTGATCCGTGCGTTGTCGAGATACCGTGAGTTTGCAGCAGATAGAGGTTCAGCTATAATGACCGGAAATCCCCCAGCGTTAATTTCCGCGCTGCTCAAGATAAGTGGTGCGATGCAGCGTGTGCCCACAAGGGACCTGCGAGAAGTGGAAGGTCTCAATGCGTTCTTTATCATACCTGCGCTTTCAGCCGGCTCGATCATGGCGCTCTTCTCAACCCACCCACCCATTGAGAAACGGATTGCGAGGCTCGAAGCGATGGAACGGACGTTAGAAGGTATTCGATGAAGCTTCTTGATGTGCTGCTGGGCCGCGTAAAGCCTGCACCCTCGAAGGTGGATGCCCTCTTCAGTATCTCCACGGCGTATGTCACGCTGGAAACGAAATTAGACCTGCATCACGCGGGTGCGGCCGGTATCTGTTTCAAAATAATCCCTTCTACCGCATTTGAACGCCTGAGAGCGGATTTAAAAGAGCTCCTGGAACTCGCAAGACGTGAAACCGCGACTGAATTTGAGCTGGTGAGCGATCAGTTGGGCTTTTTATGGATTGTGCTCCACGATACTGACTTTGAGGATCTCGTGACGACACTCCATCTTATCTCAGAGACCGTGATCGAAAGCGGTTTTGATGATCAATTGTTAAGTTCAGTATTCAAATTCACGAAAGAATCGAAGCCTATTTATCTTATTTATGCGTATAAACGGGGTTGTTATTATCCGTTCGTTCCCTTGCAGGGCAGGGAACGGGATGTGCAGTACGAACTGAAACTGAGAGCGCAGCTCGAAGCGGAACTACCGTGGGAAAAAAATATGGAGACCTGGTATCCCCTGTGGGATCTTCCCTTTTAGTCAGTCAGGGATACCAGCGCCAGTTAGTTACGTTAAAATCTGCTTTGCGTGCTTACTCGTTAATCAGGTATAATACCCGCTCCAGTGAATATCTTCCTAGCTTCTTCTAGATTGAGGTCTTCCGGGGGGATAATAACATCTGATGACAGTATCTCCTGAGGATCGAGTGGAACAGCTTCTCGTTTTACCAGTGCGATCATCTCGCACAGCATCTCTCGCACTCGTGCCTCATTGCCCTTGCCCACCTCTACCACGATCTTATTATCGATCTCGTTAAGCCTGTCTAAGAGCGCACTAGCTACCGTGAATTGACCCTCACCCATAATCCGCACGATCATGCTCGCGTGACCTCCTGTTTGAGTTTCGCCAGTTCTGCATCAACCTCACTGCCCACGCGTACCTGCTCCAATTCTCGCTCTATCTGATCTTTACCGCCCGCCAGATCCTCCAGGGTTCCAAACTCCTGGAGTTCATCCAGTGCAGCAGCTCGAGCCTTCATATTCTCCGTCTTCTCCTCCGCGCGCTGTATCGCCAGTCCAACATCGCTCATCTCCTCAGAGATGCCACTTATCGTCTCAGTAACCCGGACTTGCGCTTCTGCTGCGGAATACTGGGCTTTAATCGTCTCCTTTTTCGTTCTGAACGCTTCTATCTTCGTTGATAACCGCTTCTCAGTGGCTGAAAGTTTATCCTGCTCCTTTTGAAGATCCGCGATCTGCTGGTTCAGGCTCGCCAGTTCCAGCTCCAGCTGCTTCTTGCGCTCGAGCGCGAGCCGTGCTAGATCCTCACGATCAACCTTCAAAGCCTCTCGTGCCTGTGCAGAAAGCTTCGTGATATTCTGCTCTAATTTCGCCTTTTGCAGTTCCAACCGCTTCTTTGAGGTGGTCACGTCAGCAACGCCACGCTTGACCTTCTGTAACGCTTCGAGCTGCATCTCATAGGAATACTCGAGCGTCTCGCGCGGGTCTTCAAATTTGCCCAGGAGCTTATTTATCTTTGCCTTTATGACCGTGCTCATACGGCCTAACATACCCATAGTTCTTTTCCTCCGTACTACAAAATATGCGCGCGGCGTATTAAACTTTCCCGCTCTCCGTGGTGGGCGTGCTGCGCGTGATGTGTGGGGTGGGGTGCCGATCGAGTAAAAAAGGCGCGACAGAGTGCTGCTTTGAGCGTGATCGTGAACCTTTGGGTAGCGACCAGAATGCGCTTGATTAGAGATACGTGCCCAGACGCTTTACCCGGACCACGGGATTCGGATGCGTGGAGAAGAGCTCCATCAACCGCTCTGCTCGACCCACCTTCGCACGCTCGGCAAACATCTTCAACTCGTACGCGTCGATCTTTCCGTCTCGATTGAGGTCTGCCGCGCTCAGATCCTTTATATCGCCTCGCGCGGTCATGGGATCGGCAGCGAAGAACGCGCGCATGCTCCCCAGCTCCTTGGTTATCTTCTCCGTTCCAGGGCGTGCACTGCCATAAACCATCTTGTAGAGCGCGGAGGCGAGCTCATGCGGCTTCTGCGTCAGCTCTGCGCTGCCTGCGTCCGCATAGTATTCCCGAATGCGGGATGCATACAGCACGATGAGATTGCTGATGAAATAGATGACGAATGCGAGGAGCGCGATCGCCATTGCCGGGAGTGTGCCCTCCCTGCTCCGACCGCCGCCGAGGAGGCCGGACCAGAAGAAGCTGAAGTAAATGACGTAGCAGATCATCGGGATGACGCTCAACGCCGTGATTACCACCATATCGCGGTGCTTGATGTGCGAGAGCTCATGGCCCAGCACGGCCTCGAGCTCATTCCTGTTCAACATCTCCAGCAATCGCCGGGTGACACAAACGCGCGCATTCCGCTTCGTGGTGCCGAAGGCAAATGCGTTGGGGATCTGTATCTCGGAGATCCCGACACGCGGTTTGGGTATGCCGGCCTTCAGTGCCAGGTCGCTCACGATTCGATGCAGCTCAGGCTGCTCCGCTTCCGAGACGTACCGAATGCGCATCGTTAGCTCCACGATCTTCGGGCCGATGAGGAACTGGACTGCGACCAGTCCCAGGGCGAGCACCGCATACACGAGCGGCGTATCCACGCCCGCGACCGTCGCGACCACTGCCAGTAACGCGTATATTACTGCAAAGAGGAGCAGGACCGTCAAACCCATTCGTACCTGAAGCCACGCAGTTCTCATGTCTGTCTACACCTATAAGTAGGAACTATCGTAGATAAACCTGTCCTTGCCCGCAGCGGATGCGCTATCCGGAACGACAGACAAGTATGACCCGACCTTACAAGCACTGCTTGCTCATTCCTGCTCGTAGATTTTGACCTGCTTCGGCAGGATCCCCGGCCGCTTGTCCGTCATCACGTAATAGTAGCTGGCGATGTGCACCATGTACTCGAGGTACCCTTTAACGAAATTGCTGAGCCCCTCATTCCTACGCCCGAGAATCAGGATCACAAACCACTGTATGAGCACACAGAGCTCCGCGATGAAACCATACACCACGAGCACAATGGCTATTGCTATCCAGGCATACACAATTCGAACCAGCAGTTCAAGCCGGCGGGCATCATGCTCGTAGGTGAATAACTGGTTCACGTCACTCGCACGTTCTTCTCCCATTTTTCTCAATCACCTCCTAGCCATTACGGGAGCTGTTCGTAACGTCATGTTTGTTCATACTCCCAGTAATTCAAGCTCCTGAACTCCTATATAAACGTTACGGATGCCTTGCGCATCCTCAGTGCAAGTTACCTAATTTGCAGGGTATCTCTGAATAGTCTTAATAAGCGGTGCTGAGTATCTCACATGATAGGCCTATGAAGTATAAAATCACGGGAGATAATCTCCAGGTGGTGACGCTCGAGTTGAGTGCGGGCGAGAAGGTGTACGGTGAAGCGGGCTCAATGGTCTATATGAGCGCGAATGTGACCATAGAAGCGAAGATGCGCGGCGGCTTGATGAAGGCGATCGGGCGTAAATTTGCGGGTGAGACGATGTTCCTGACAGAGTTCAGTCCCGCAGGTGGCGAGGGGCTTGTGGCATTCGGTGGCAACGCGCCGGGTACGATCAAGCCGATCGAGGTCTCAACTGGCAGGGAGTTCATAGTCCAGAAGGATGCATTTCTCTGTGCCGAAGACGCCGTTGAGCTGAGCGTGGCCTTTCAGCAGCGATTGGGATCAGTTTTCTTCGGTGGCGAGGGCTTCATTTTGGAGCGGCTCAGTGGTGAGGGCACGGTGTTTATCCATGCCTGTGGCGATTTCGTCGAATTCAATCTGGAGTCCGG
>JAFGKP010000146.1 GCA_016928455.1 Methanomicrobia archaeon | reverse complement strand
CCTCGCCGCTGTACCTTGGAGGAACACAGCAGAATATAACAGCAGCCGACGGTACCAACCACTATCTAATCCTTTCGGAGATACTGTGTGCACCATGGGTACTTCTTGCGCACATACCGTACCGAGTCGGTCGGAAGTAACAATGTGGAAGATATATAAGACCTGGTATCGAAATTTACTCTCGGTGAGTCTCTATCTATGAAGCTCGTTAAGATACCGCGCATGGAAAAGGAGGAGTATGATCGGCTCATTGCCGAGAGCTATGTCAGTCGTATCGCTTTCTTTGGTGAGCAGTACCCGTACATCGCGCCCTTCCTCTATGTCTTCGACGGCCGCTACATGTATTTCCTCTCCACGAAATACGGCTACAAGATTCGGCATTTTCAGCGTAATCCGCACGTCTCAGTCGAGGTGGAGCGTTACAGCCCTGACCTCTCTTCTTATACCTTCGTGACGCTCTCCGGCAGGCTCGTGGAGGTGGATGCGGCAGCCGAAAAGGAGGCCGTTCGCGAACGGTTCGTGCGAATGATCAAAGATAAAAAGCTCTCGAACCGCGTTCTCGCCGCACTCGGGCATGCACCTGATGAACCGCTCGAGAACATCGTTACCGAGGAGCGGAGCCATGTCTGGAAGCTCACGGACGTCGAAGAGATCGTTGCACTGAAGAACGTCTGACGGAGCAAAGGTTACCCTTCTCGGTGATTGGGTATACGCTAAGCACGTTCGTAAAGCGGGCTACAGTACCTGAAATTCGGGGGTACGATCATGGCATGGAAAAAGGCGCCAGATGAGTTGATTCGCTTTCTCGCGGAGCAGCTTCGGGCGGTGGACTGTGTATCCAGGACGATGTTTGGCTATCCGGTCTATTTCATCAACGGCAACATGTTCATCGGAGCATATCAAGATGATTTATTTCTGCGACTGGCGGCACAGGATCGCGAGCAGGCGCAGGCAAAGTACACCGAGATTCGACCATTTGAACCAATGCCCGGACGGATCATGCGAGAATACGTGATCCTGCCCAGATCGGTCTATAAAGAACAGGCGATCTTTACGGACTTGCTCACCAGATCGATCCGATATGTTACCTCTCTGCCACCGAAAGAGAAGCACCGCGGAAAGACGCAGTAACTGCGAGGAAGAGTCAGGCGGGCATCAGTCGTTTTACGTGCTGATCTTTCTAAAGGCTCACTTTGATCACCTTCGCGGTGATGATAAAGCCGACGAGCAGGTTCGAGAAGTACGTGATTCCACGCCAGACAGCCACGAGCATGCCCAGCGTGTACGCAGTCACGAATCGTGAGTACAGGTAGAACATGCTGCCCTCAGCAATGCCGCTGCTGCCCGGGGTAAGCGGAAGAAGGGAGATTATGGCAATGATGAGCTGTGAGGTGATGGAGTAAAGGATGAAGGGGTCCTGCCGGAAAGCCAGCAGGACGGCCGAGGGCACGAGGAATTCTGAGAGCCAGATCGCCCCGGTAAGCAGCATCACCGGCGCAATTCGGCTATACGAGTTTTTCGTTAGCTCGAGGGAGGCGTCACTGAACAGCCGCACCTCATTCTTGAGGAACGTGCAGATTCGTTCTGCTCGCTGCGCCTTCACGAGTCGCTTCAGAAACGGATAGATCTTATCCAGCAGGTGATCAGCCCGGTGCGGATTCTTTATTGCCAGAACGAGGAAGGCGATACAAAGCGCGAGAAGGCCGAGAAAGGCCACGCCCACCTCAAGCCCGAGCCTGGCGGCAAAGCCGGAAAGCGCGATGAAGAGCGAGAGCGCAAGGAGGAAGAAGATCGCATCGAGCAGCCGTTCGGCCACCACGATCGCGCTTGCAGAACCGATGCTCGCGCCTCTGTCCGCGAGCAGCTTGATTCGAACGGGCTCACCGCCGACCGAAGAGGGCGTGATCGCCGCCAGAAACGAGCTTGCAAGGACCGTTTCGAGTGCATAGCGAACAGAAATCGTTTGGTAGAGGTAGGAGCAGAGGATTTTGAGCCGTATCGCCCAGAATAGCCAGAAGAGCACGTGAAAGAGCAGTGCAAGCACAAGGAGCCAGAGTTGAGCTTCCGTCAGTAAATCCCATGTCAGATTCGTCTCGGTCAGTTTGAAGATGACCACAATTGTAGCGAGACTGATCAGGAGCCCCGCCAGGTTCTTCAGTCTGCCACTCGCTTTATCGCTGTCCATTCCACACCGCGCCCCCTCAGATAGTTCACGATGGCAACGATCGCCGAGTACTGGAGCAGAAAGAGATGAAGTATCAACCCCACCGTGATCCTGAGCGGTGGTTTCGGCAGCACCTTCGCCGGTAAGCGTTCCGCTGGATACCCCAGGAGTACAAAAGGCGTGAGGATCGAGAGCGGGAGGTAGATGATGACCGCATAGTTTAGGGTCAGCGCGAGCAGCCACGACCGTATGAATTTTTTGTTACCGCAGCGTTTCACGTCGTGCCAGTAGCGCCAGAGCTGTAATCCGCCATAATGCCAGCGCAAGCGCTGGTTGAGCAGGTCACGCCAGCGCACCGGCGCCTGCTCATACAGCTGTGTTCCCTGCACCAGAATAGCCTGGTAGCCCCGTGCGTACATGCGCGTCGCGTAGTCCGCGTCTTCGGCGATCGCTTCCTCCTTGAGCTTGTACTGAGCGAGGAGATCAGCCCTGAGGACACCGATCAGGCCGTTGAACTGTTTGAAGCCCGATTTCTTGAGCAGGAAGTTCAGCAGGAAATATTCCGCCTGGATCGTCTGCGAGACCAGATTCGTATGATTAGAGATGTAACGACGCGAGGAGGCGATATAAGCCGTATGATCCGCTTCCAGCGCCTCAACACAGATCACCACAAAATTCGGCTCAGGCCGTGAATCGATATCAAAGAGCGCTATATAGTCCGGGTTAAAATCCGAGAGATACTCGAGGGTGTCATTGACCGCCCCGGCACGCTTCCCCCTGCGCTTCCGCGTAAAGACGCTCATGCCTTCCTGTTTCAATAGGGTAACGCGCCCGTCGTCGGGACCGGCAAGGTCAACGGCATAGATAATCTTCATTTCGAGCTCCCCCCGATCCAGAGAGCTGAGATGCTGTGCCGATTTGAGCACGACGTTCACGTCCTCGAATTCGGCCACTGGCACAATGACTGCCACGCGTTTCATCGACTCAAATTGGTATAGAGCGCTTCAAGCTTATCAAGCACGGAATCCCAGGTGTAGTTCAGCGCCACAGCCGCACGGCCTTTTCTTCCCAGCTCCGTTGCCAGCTCATCATCCTCCAGGAGATGTCTGAGATGCGCAGTGAGCTCCGCTTCATCGGCGAAGACGAGTCCACCCTGCCGTGCGACCTCAGCCACACCCGGCATGTTCGAAGCGATCACCGGCGTCTCACAGGCCATTGCTTCAAGCAGTACGATCCCAAACGCTTCGAGCCGCGATTGCGACGGTAACACAAGCACCCGCGCGCGCCTCATCCACGCCCTCAGCTCTGCTGCGGAGACACGACCTCGAAATTCTGCGCGTACTGCACTATTCCTGGCGAGCTCCTCGAATCGCGCCCGATCCTCACCCTCGCCGAGCACTACCAGCCGCGTATGCAACCCCTTCAGTGACCGTATCAAGAGCGGCAATCCTTTGTATTCAACCAGTCGCCCGGTATACAGCACAATCGGGTCGCGAGATCCTGCAGCAACCCCCGGTACAAAATCCTCCAGCCGGATCGCATTCGGGATGATTATCACCTTCGCCAGATAGTCCTTGAGCACCGGAGAGGACTCCGCGTAGCTTCGCGTCGTGATCACGATCACCGCAGCGTCATCAAGCACCAGCTTTAAGAACCGCTCATGCCAGTTCTCCAGCCAGCTCGCACCAGACCGTGGAATTGGTATGCCCTTCACCCGCTCAGGGATTACGATATCGTTGTGGTACGTAACGATATGCGGCCGAAATCGCTTTTTCAGCACCTGGCGCGCGAAAAATGGTGCAGGCACGTGAGAATGGTACACATCAGCAGTGATCGCGGGGAACGTGAGGGGAATGGGCGAATAAGGCAACCGCAGACAGGGGACGGTGGTAACCCTGACGCGTTCATCACGACCCGTTGACGAGACCACATCAACCTCATGCCCCCGTGCTCGCATCCCTCGGGCGACATTCTGCGTGTGTATCTCAACCCCGCCCAGGTGCGGCGGGAAATACGAAGACGTCAGGAGGAGCTTCATGTGATGCAAAAAGGGCGCGCCACCGTTAAGAGTTACCCACGGAGTCATCCTGAACCGGTAACGCTTCGGCCCATATATGTATATCCGGGAAATCCAGGGATGATCACGGAACAAACCCCGCGGGAGTGGTTGACCAGATGCGCCGCCGCTAACGTTAATCGCTCTCGTGGCTGCATGGTCTTTATGGTAACGCCGCTACCCTTGGTCTGTGGCGTGGTCGCAGAAGGCTGGATACGGTACAAAGGTCGGAGTAAGTGGGAAGAATTTGGGCTTCAGATCCCCCGGGACTGGCTTATCGTTCTCGCTCACCTCATCGAATCGCGTTCACTGCTCGATGAACGTCTTTCTCACCAGCGCTTCCAGATCATCCATACGGTTGAGCTGCAGGCTCTTCTCCGTGCCGTCGCGCCTGACCGTGAGATGCAGTCCTGCAACCTCGCCCGAGATGCCGAACAGGCCCTTTATAATGCCCGCAAAAACGTTCTGGAGGCGCTCATCGCTCATCGAGACGTAGCCCATGTTCTTCGGTCGGACCACGATCTCGGTCTCGCCTTTCCGTACCGTGATCTTTCGTATCTCCACGCCCCACCATAATTTGATGTTGATCTCTATCTCCTCGTCCATGTGCTCTCCTCGCGCATTTGCCCTCTTGATCACTGCTTAAAAGTTACGCTCGGCTTAAAGAGAAACGTTTTATCCAAGAACCTGCTACCTAAGATTGGTGGGTGAGCACGTATGGTGCACCATGAAGGACCGGGGCATTTGAGCTTCGGCGGCGCGGACGTTGTGGAGCTGGCAGAGCGCTACGGCACGCCGCTGTACATCACCGACGAAGCGGTAGTAAGAGCCAATTTCCGGCGTTATAAAGAAGCGTTTGCTTCGGTCGATACCGCTATTTACTTCGCGGTAAAAGCCAACGGAAACCTGGCGATTTTGCGTATCCTGGCGCAGGAGGGCGCAGGTGCTGACGTCTTCTCAGGTGGTGAGCTCGAGCTGGTCAACGCTGCGGGCATTTCGCTCGACCGGGTGCTGTTCAATGGCAATGCGAAGAGCGAAGCCGAGCTGCGCGCTGCGGTCGAATCGGACGTCACCGTCTCGGTGGATTCGCGTGAAGAATTGCAGACCTTATCCGCTATAGCGAGCGAACTGGGCAAAGAAGCGGGGATCTCAATGCGCGTGAACCCGGACGTCTCGCCCGACGTGAATCCGAAGATCGCGACCGGGTTGCGCACCGCGAAGTTCGGGATACCGTATGAGGAGATCGTGCCCACCTACGCAGAGGCCGCGAAGTTACCCAATGTCGCAATCAAGGGCATACACTGCCATATCGGCTCACAGATACTCGAGCTCAGCGTCTTCAAAGAAGCGACCGAAAAGATGATGCGGCTCGTAGCAGAGCTGCATAGTCGCGGCATCGAGCTCGAGTTCGTGGACCTTGGCGGCGGGCTCGGTATCGCATACGAGAAGGCAAAGGGTGCTGCGCCATTGCCGCATGACCTCGCTGCTATGATCCTGCCCACGTTCAAAGCACAGACGCAAGCGCTGGGTATCTCACCACGGTTAATCCTGGAGCCCGGCCGTTCGATCGTCGGTCCTGCCTCCATCCTGGTGACCACCGTGAACACTACTAAGGACGCCTACAAGCATTTCGTGGCCATCGATGCAGGGTTCAATATGCTTATCAGGCCCGCGATGTACGATGCATACCACGAGGTCGTGGTCGCGAACAAAATAAACGCAGAAGCTTCGGTCTTGAGCACCGTCGTGGGACCCATTTGTGAATCCGGCGATTTCATCGCTAAAGATCGTCTGCTGCCTCAGGTGCAGCGCGGGGACTATATCGCGATACTGGACACGGGCGCATACGGGTTTTCCATGAGTTCACAGTACAATGGCCGCCCGCGCTGCGCCGAAGTGCTGGTACATAACGGCACAGTCGAAGTTATTAGGGAAAGGGAGAGCTTTGAGGATATCATGCGGCATCAGGTGCTGCCTGAACGGTTGCGGTGAAATCTTTTATTCTCCCAAACCACGATTACAATCAGACACCCGAAGAGTATTCATACGCACGGCAGGTGCACAAGCGTCTCCAATACTGATGGCTTGGGGCTCTCCGCCACAATAATCCCCCACCCATCGATCGATTATCGTACCTTGTAGCTGCTGATTCTCCGGTGTTCGCTCGCAAAACCAGAGTATAACTTCCTTTTGTGCTCGATGTATCGCAGTACCACGTATTCGCAACTCGGGCTGCGCCTTTAAATCTAAACACCCGACACCAGCGTTGCAATACCCACCGCGCCGGCATATTGCGAATACGGTGGCACAATGATTTCAACGCCGAGCATCTCCTCAAACTCGCGCTTCACGCCCTCGACCAGCGAAACACCACCCACAAAGATCACCGGCGGCCGCACCTCCATCTCCTGGATCATTGTCTCGTAGACCTGCTCAGCCACCGAGTGACACGCAGCAGCCGCGACGTCCTCACGCGTCACGCCCGACGCTAACGCAACCACCAGGCTCTGGATGCCAAAGACCATGCAGTAGCTCTGCAGCTCAAATCGATCCTGCGCCTTGGCCTTCGACTGCAACGCCAGCTTACCTAATTCCGACACGTCGACATCCAATCGGTGCGAGGCCACTTCCAGAAATCTGCCGGACGAGCCACCGCAGATACCGCCCAAACTAAAGCTCGTCACGATGCCATCACGCATGAGCATCAGCTTGTTGTTCATCCCGCCGATATCTATCACGGTCGCATCGCCCTTATGCCGATGGGAGAGCAGCGCGGCACCCTTCGAGACTACACTCACCTCCTCTAAATTGAGTGCTGCAGTGAAATGCTCGGCCAGCAGGTCACGACCGTGCCCGGTGACGCCGATCGCGTCAACCTCCTCGTACGAGATGCCTGCCTCCTGTAACGCTTTCTCCAGTGCCTCATTCGAACTCTTAACAGGATCGGTCGTCGGCAGCCATTCCTTACCCACGAGCTCGTTCTCCCGCATCACCACGACCTTCGTCGTCGAGGAGCCCGAGTCAATACCCACCGTGATCCCTTCCTGCTTCTCCCGCATCAAGAGCGCCTTCTTCGTGATCAAGGTCTTCAAGGCTTCCAGTCGCGAATAGAGCTCGATCTCCTTCGGCTTCTCCACGTTCGAGTACACAATGATCGGGAT
>JAFGKP010000145.1 GCA_016928455.1 Methanomicrobia archaeon | reverse complement strand
GAGGTTCGCCAGATCCTCCTCACCGCCTGAGAACCGATTGAGCTCGTATGCCGTCCCATCGTCGTAAATGTAAATATCGTAGTTCTCATCCAGCTCCATCGTGCTGTACTTGCCGTCTGTCAACCGTCGCAGCATATCGGACGCGTAATCAGAGAGCATCGGTCTGATTCGCCCGACCATGAAGAGCTTGAACTCGGTCATGAGCTGCTCCAGCACGCTGAGATAACTCACCTCGATCGCTTCCTTCTCCTGCTCCGCCACGAGTCGCTGCTGCTCCGCGATCTCTTCCGAGACACGGTTCGCTTCGCGACGTACGTTCTCAAGCTCATTTCGCTTCGCCAATAACGCGAGCTTTGAGTCGCTCAGCTCTTCCTTCGTACGCTCGTAAGCAGCCTTCTTCAGCTCATAATCCTGCTTATTAAAGCCCAAATCAGCTATATGCTGCTGTAACGCCGTTTTTACCCGTTCAGTCGTTTCTTCCAGTTCAGCGAGCGCGTGAATGGCCTGTTCCACACCGGCTATCCGCTTTGTCTCCGCTCGCAACCCCAGTAGTTCGCGGTACACCACTTCGAGCTCGGTTAATATTGCAAGGACGTCCTTATACGCAGTGGGATCGAATTGGAGCCTTTTTAACGGGCTCAACTCGCTCTGGATCGATGCCCGCTCTGTCTGCCATCTCGTTACTTCCCGTGCTTCATGGGCAATGTGCATCTCCAGAGCATGCAGTTCAGTCATGCGGGTCTCTTGCGCGCTTAACTCCTTCGTTTGTGCATCTTCTGCTCGTTCAGTCAGTGCGAGCTCCTCTTTCTCGCGCTTGTACGCCGAGAACAGCGATTCCAGGGCGTTACGCTTGCTGTCCAGCTCGCATTCAAGTTTGGCGAGTAACGCCTCATAGTGCGTTCCCAATGTACGCTCGCAGAGCGGGCAGTCGCTCTCCGGACCCAAATCAGCAATCCGTTTCCGCTTCCTTGTCTGCTCTTCGAGCTCCTGCTTCACCTGAAGTATCTGCGATTTACGCGCGCCGAGCGCGGTATGAAGCCGTTCCTTCTGCTTCTGGAGCGTGTCCAATTCGGCTTTTACCGATCCCAGCTCATTCTCGACCCCGTGACATGCGTTGAACTGCTCTCTCAGTCCCTGGAGCTTCTCGTTTCGTATCTGAAGCTCGTGTGCGGTCTTTCGGTCTCGTGCTTCTAACTCCTGTTTACGCTGATATTGCTCACGCTGCGCTTCCAGGTGCCCTTTCTGATCGCGGACCTGAAAATAGTGCGCTTCTTCACCCGCTATCGCATCCAGCCGACTCACCTTAGTACTCAGCTCGCTGAGCTCCAGCTCCTTCTCCGTGCGCTGTTTCCTGGTTGTCCTCAGCTCCGTTTCGCATCCACTCAACTTCGTGCTCAGATCAATATACGCCTCGTACGTCTTCGTTGCGATCTCTAAGATCCTCTTTGCCTCAACTACTTCCGCGTCTTTCCCGCGTGTCGCCGCCTCGAGTTCGGCGATGATCGGCATGAGTTTCGCATGCTCCTGCTCCAGATCTTCCTGCTTGCCGGTGAGCACATCAAGCTTCTTTCGTCCTTCTTTATCAATTAAAGCCGCTCTGATGCCATCGATTCGCTTCTCCTTGCCGCGTTTGTCTTCCCGTATCTTCTGGATGCTCTGCTCGATCCGTTCGATACCGAGCATCCGCAGCACGAGCTTCTTCCGCTCCGCTGCTTTCATTACTGAGAGCGCATTCAACTCCTTCTGCCGCGCGAAAACCGAGGTGAAGAAGGCGAGATAATCCATGCCGATCTTATCCCTGAGTACCGCGGTGACCTCATCAGCATTGCTCGTAACGAGCTTGCCATTGATCTTCAGACTCGCCTTCGGCACCAGATTCTTGCCCGACATCTCACGGGCGACGGTATACCGATCGCTTTCGAGCTCAAACTCCAGATTAACACTGCAGGGCTCGTGCAATGACGCCCCCTCTCGCTTTATCAGTTCCTTCGTCGTACGCGCCGCATGATGCCCGAATAGCGCCCAGCCGATCGCTTCTACCAACGTGGTCTTCCCCACACCGTTCAATCCAATAATGCCGATAACGCCATCCGGGAACTCAACTGAAGCATCCTTGTACTTCCGATAGTTCCGCAGGGTAAGCGTCTTCAAGAGCATCTCGTGCTAATCACTCTTATCTTCGCGTCGAAAAGCATCATTTCTCTGCATACACATTTATCCGCCGAAATGTTTCAAAACAACGCCCATCCGGTTGCCTCGTCCGCGATATCAAGTGTTCGATGACGGTGTCCCGGAAAAGCGGCCTCCGCTCATCAGGCAGCGCCGCGAGAAACGGAACGAGCCCTGCCTCCTCTACCATGTGAACCAGTTCCTGCTCGTCGGTAAAATACCGGTCCCTGTTCGTCATCCACACGCGATACTTTCGGAATTCGGTCTGCGCCAGCAGCGCTTCGTATTCAGCAACGAACGGCATATACCACGGCCATCGAAACGCCTCAAAATACGGAGCGTACTCGGGCGTACTCATAACTTCTCTCAGTATCGCGATGAGGTGAATAATGTTGCCCGCGCCGCCAAATTGCACGCGCATGAAGCCACAGGGTTTGAGCGTTTCGTAGATTCGCATCAACAGCTTCCTATGGTTCAGGACCCAGTGCAGTGCCGCAGTTGAGAATATCACGTCAAATTCAGCATCAAAGGCGATATCACTAATATCAAGCAGTTTAAACTCCATATTAGCGGTCTTATGTGCCTCTGCCACGGTCAGCATCGATGGCGAGCTGTCAACGCCGACCACGCGGCCATGCGGAACGCGATCGGCAAGCGCCCGCGTGATCACACCAGTTCCACAGCCAAGGTCAAGAATAGATTCATCCCCGCCCAGCCGTAATTCCTCGACGAGTTCGATGCCCCATTCACGCTGACAGTGCGATGCCGCTTCGTATCGTGCACCATCGAAGGGATAACTTACGCGCATGTTTGTTTGCTTGAGGTGACTGCTCGCGTGTGCTCGTTCAGGTTCGTAAAGCTGGTCCTGTACTCCGTGCCGACGCGCCTATCGCCTCTTCGATGCGTAGTAATTGGTTATATTTGCTCGTGCGTTCGCTGCGTGCAGGCGCGCCGGTCTTGATGATCTCCGCATTGATCGCGACCGAGAAGTCCGCGATCATCGAGTCCTCCGTCTCGCCCGAGCGATGGCTGACCACTTTCTTGTAGCCGTTTTGATTTGCTAATCGGATCGTATCCAGTGTCTCCGAGATCGTCCCGATTTGATTCAATTTCAGGAGAACGGCGTTCGCGGCATGCTGCTGTATACCCTGCTCCAGCCGCTTGACGTTCGTTACGAAGAGATCGTCGCCGACAATGATGATCCCGGAGAGCTGCGCGGTGAGTTCAGCAAAAAACGCAAAAGATTCCTCTTCAAATGGGTCTTCGAGCAGCGCGATCGGATAGCTCGCTACAAGATCCTTATAAAAGTCAATGAGTTCAGGGCCATCTTTCAGGACGCCATCGATCTGGTACTTTCTTGTTCGTGCGTCGAAGAATGACGATGCGGCCGCGTCCATACCCAACCGTATCTCCTTCTCAGCATAGCCCGCTTCGGTAATTGCATCAGTTATCGCATCAAGCGGCTGCCGCGTCTCACGCATCGGCGGTGCATAGCCACCCTCATCACCCACATTCGTCGCGATTTTACCATAGCGCTCGCCCAGCACCTTTTTCAGCGCATGATAGGTCTCCACACCTGCCCGTAAGCTGTTCCGGAAGCGTTCGAAGCCCATTGGCAGGATGAGAAACTCCTGAATGCTCAGCTCGTTACCCGCGTGCTGACCGCCATTGATCACATTCATCATCGGCACCGGAAGCTCATGCGCGAGTTGCCTGCCAGCAACATCTTCAGCGATGTACGTGAAGAGCGGTTTCTGTATAGAATCTGCCGCGGCCTTGCAGACCGCCATCGAGGTACCAATTATCGCGTTGGCACCGAGATTCCCTTTATTCTCCGTGCCATCCAGTTCGAGCAGTAGCATGTCGATCCCGCGCTGATCGAGCGCATTCTCGCCCGTGAGCGCATTTTTGATCACGGTATTCACGGCTTCCACCGCCTTGAGCACGCCCTTACCGTTGTAACGCTTCTTATCGCCGTCTCGCTTCTCTACCGCCTCTTTACTCCCCGTTGATGCACCTGAAGGCACACTCGCTCGGCCAAACCCGCTCGCTGTGTGCACATCTACCTCAACGGTCGGGTTGCCCCGGGAGTCCAGAATCTCCCGCCCCTTAAGATCCCTTATCTTCATTACCGTCATATCATACCAACCTCGCAGTCTATAGTTAACTTGGTACTCTGTGTCTTTATTTTTGCCCGTGCGCGCACTCAAGAACGAGCACACCCGAGACTACTGCAGCGTACCGTCTTCCTACAGCATGCAGATCTCCTTCGCGAACTTATATTTTACACGGGCTCTTATCTGGTGTTAGATCGTGAGAGCAACGAGCGGGTGAGGGTAGATGGAAGGAAAAGAGCAGATACCTAAAAGGGTGATCATAACCGATAATCTCTCAAAAGAGGGTGTTAACAAGCTGCAGGAATTCGCCGAAGTTGATATAGCGTTAGGTTTAAGCAAAGAGGAACTGAAGGATCGTATCCCCAACTACGACGCGATCGTTATCCGAAGTGGCACGAAGGTGACGCAGGAGATCGTGGAGGCGGG